>JASJAN010000081.1 GCA_030066985.1 Desulfobacterales bacterium | reverse complement strand
GTGACACCGGCCAGCATTACCATCAACGACGATGACGGCGATGACATGGCCAATGATTGGGAAACGGATAATAATTTAAACCCAGCGGTCAATGACAGTGGAGCGGACC
Source organism: Desulfobacterales bacterium (assembly GCA_030066985.1). Taxonomy (NCBI): domain Bacteria; kingdom Pseudomonadati; phylum Thermodesulfobacteriota; class Desulfobacteria; order Desulfobacterales; species Desulfobacterales bacterium. The sequence goes on along the minus strand of JASJAN010000081.1, from coordinate 7,216 downwards.
CGGACGGCGACGGCTACACCAACCTGGAAGAATACGAAGCGCGCACCAACCCGCGCAGTAGAGCCGATGCACCGTTTGTGATCAAGGAAACCATACCCGAAGATAACGCTGGTATCAGCGATTCCCAGCGCGTGCCGTATAACACTACTGTGGCAGTGTTTCTCGATTCGGCCCACGGCATCGATACGACCGATGGCACCAGCGTGCAGCTTACCATTAATGACGGTATCAACCCAAGCTACAGCCGCAATCTGGCCCATGGCACCGTGCGCTGGGTAAAACTGACCGGCGATCCGAATACAGAAGTCACCCGCCTGTGGGTGGTATACGACCGCAGTGAAGAAAGCGGCGGTCTGCAAAACTTCCCCTATGGCAGTACGGTGATTGTAAAAGTTGATGCCACCGACAGCATGGCCAATGCCATGGATCAGGCCAGTTTTGATTTTCAGGTGGAAACCGAAGCGGAACATGATGATGCCTGGGCACCGGAGAACCTGCCCGACAGCGATCCTGTAGCTGTCGATGACCCGGACCTGGGCGGCGGTCTTGATGAAGGCGTCGAGATAATCAGCGGCGAGCTTACCGGCGCCAAGATCATCTTTGACAGCAGTGAGCTGCAGACGCCCTTGTTCGGGCCGATTGATGAAGTCCCGCCGGTGACAGGTGCCAACGGAGTTGGAATGCCCATGAACCTGCAGCCCCCGGCCGTGTTTGACACCCCGGTCAAAATCCTGATCCCCTGCCCCGGATACAATAATGTCGGCGGGCTCAACATCTATTATTATGACGGCAACAGCTGGGTATTGGCGATGGATGCCGCCGGCATCGTGCGGGCCGGCGGTGTGGGCCAGGTGGTGCCCGGCTCCCGCGTCAACCATAACAATACCGTTCCACCGACAATTGAAATACAAGTCTATCATTTTTCAGGCTACCAGGCCGGCGCGGCCTCCAGCAGCTCGGGCGGCGGTGGTGGCGGCGGCTGCTTTATCACCACATCCGCCAGCAGTTCGGTATTCTGGCACCTAATCTTTTATGCCCTTTTCAACCTGGCGCTGGTAGGCCTTGGCATCTATGCCTTTGATAAGATCATGAAACGACGATAGTTTATACTAAAGGTTCTGAGAGGTTCACCGTCCAGGGTTCAGGGTTTAAAAAAGGACTGAGTGCTGAGCTATGAGGACTGAGTATTAATGAATGACAAGAAGCCAGCGACCATTAGCGGGACCAAAAGGAACCAAGAAGTCTCATTATACAAGCGACCTTAGAATTTCTGTTGTAAAAAATTAAAAGCCGTCCTAAAAATCGTAGATCACGCTCAAGGGCAAGGCGTAAACCGATTCGAAAGTGGAGCATACACGATAGTATTCGAGCATTTCGAATCGGTTTATAACGCAGCCATTGGCCGTTAGATGCATTTTTAGGACGGCTTTCATTTGTTCTTGCGCCAGCGCTGGTGGGTAATCCCAAGCTTTTTAATGCGGTAATTCAGAGCGCGGGGGGTCAGCCCCAACTCGCGGGCAGCATCTTTCTGAATCCAAAGATGTTTCTCAAGTGCGCTGCAAATGAGCTTCTTTTCTTCATCATCTGAAAGTCGCAGTTGTGTGGATGGCGGAGTCGCAGCAGCCGGCGCCGCCTTTTTGTTAAGCTTTGGAATGGAGACGTGCACAGCCTCGATGCGATCACCGTCAGATAGATAAATGGCTCTTTCAATCGTGTTGGACAGTTCGCGAATATTACCAGGCCACGGATAAGTCTTGAGCAGCACCAGAACTTCCGGTGACAGACTGGTAATTTTCTTTTTTACCATGTGAGACAGCCGTTCGATCAGATGGTCGGCCAGCGGCTCGATGCATTCGATCCGCTCTCGCAGCGGGGGCAGATGAATACGCAGAACGTTAATGCGATAATAAAGATCTTCGCGAAATTTTCCTTCCTGCACCATGGTTTCGATGTCACGATTTGTGGCCGCGATGATCCGTGTGTTGACCTTAATGCTTTGACTGCTGCCCAGGCGCTCAAACGTTTTTTCCTCCAGCACCCGCAGCAGTTTGGCCTGCAATTCAAAACCCAACTCACAAAACTCATCTAAGAACAATGTGCCCCCGTCGGCCTGCTCAAAACGCCCGATTCGAAGCTTGTCTGCCCCGGTGAAAGCGCCTTTTTCGTGGCCGAAAAGTTCGCTTTCCAGCAAGGTCTCGGGAATATTGGCACAATTAACCTTGATGAAGGGTTTATGGCGCCGGGGGCTGTTGAAGTGAATGTTGCCGGAAAGAAAGCTCTTACCCGTGCCGGTTTCGCCGGTCATTAAAATAGTGGATTCCGCGTGCGCCATCCGCTTGATACTGTCCATAACCACTTTCATCGACGGGCTCTCGGCAATAATCCGCTCATAATCGTAGGCAACATCCTGCTGTCGTCTAAGATAATCGATTTCATTTTTGAGGCTGCGCGTCTCGATGGCCTTCCCCACGGCAAGGCGCAATTTTTCAGCAACCAGCGGCTTGGTTAAAAAATCGGCAGCGCCGGCTTTGACGGCCTTCACAATCAGCTGTGCATCCTGCAAAGGACCGCTGACGATGATGGGTGTTGCCGGTGCCCGCTGTTGAAGGTCTTTGATGATTTTTTCCATGTCAGCGCCTGCTTCGTTTGAATCGAAGACAATTACATTAAAGGCTTCGTTTTTCAGGCGCTCGGCGGCAGCAGAAACACCGGAGACCACACTGATGCTGTAATCAGCTACAAGAGCGTCGACGATCCCACGGGTCTCGTTTTCATCTTCACCGATTATCATAATGCGCATCAGCTGCTTTGTGTCTGTATTCTGCATGTCACTTTCTGCTTCTGAGGTTTATTAAATACAAGATCTAGATTGTTATTGATTATAAATCTTTGACAGGATTTACTGGATTGACTGGATTTTCTTTTTTTGTCGCTCTCCAGATGAGAGCGCCCAAATTCAATCGCCTGCGGCGAATAAAATTGGAACACATTAAACACTTGGAAGATTAATTAGTTTGAGCTGCTATACAACAAGCGTTATATAAACTTAATTTTGATATCCATTTTATTCCGCTGAAAGCGGATTGCGTTGGATCACTTTCTTCCGGAAAGTGATCCAGAAAAAAATATCCCAAAGATCCTGTAAATCCTGTCTAAAAAAATCAACAAGTCAAACTGTCGCTTCTTACTGCTCAGGCCCAAGTTTTTTCCTGACACCTGACACCTGCTTGCCGCGCCGAAGCTATTAGCGAAGGCTGGAACACTGAAACCTAAAATCTTTGACCCCCATAGGCTCAAAGATTTTGATGCCAGCGCCAGGCGGTACCGATGATGTCATCCAGATCCGCATAGGTGGGTTTCCAGCCCAGATCGGCGATGGCTTTTTCATTGGATGCGATCAAAACCGGCGGGTCGCCCGGCCGTCGCTCGGCATGTTCAACGGCGATATCCTTGGCGGTTATTTTTCGCGCGCGCTCGATAACCTCCAGGACAGAAAAGCCTTGACCGTTTCCCAGGTTGTAGGCACTGCTGTCAGCGCCGTCCACCAGGCGCTGCAAGGCCAGAAGGTGCGCCTCAGCCAGATCGGTCACATGGATATAATCGCGAACGCAGGTACCGTCGGGCGTTTTATAATCAGTGCCGAATACTTTAATGTCCTCGCGCCTGCCGGCTGCCGCATCCAGTATCAGCGGAATCAAATGGGTCTCGGGATCATGATCTTCTCCGACTTCGCCATCCGGGTCGGCACCGGCTGCGTTAAAATAGCGCAAGCTAATATGCTTCAGCCCGTAAGCGGCCCCGTAATCTTGCAGGATTTCTTCGATCATGCGTTTGGTCTTGCCATACGGATTGATGGGGTTTTGCGGATGGCGCTCATCAATAGGTGTATATTCAGGGTTGCCGTAAGTAGCACACGTAGAAGAAAAAACAACATATTGAACATCATGCGCCACAACGGCATGCAGCAGCTCAATGGTGTTGCGCAGATTGTTTTCATAATACTTCAACGGGTCCTGCACTGACTCGCCCACATAGGCGTAAGCGGCAAAGTGCATCACCGCATCGATTTGATAGCGGCTGAAGCATTTTTTTAAATCCGCCGGATTGCCGATGTCACCCTGGAAAAATTCTCCCCATTTAACAAAATTTTGGTGTCCGTAGACCAGATTGTCGATGGTCACTGGGTTATACCCTTTTTGGGCAAGGGCTTTGCAGCAATGGGCTCCGATATATCCGGCACCGCCGGTTACCAGTATGTTCATGAAAAAATGCCTCTCGGTTAGAATCACATATTCCAGTTAAACAGCACAGAGGTTTTTGGACCAGTGACTAAAGTGAACTAAAGTGAGCTAAAGTGACTAAGCTTATTTTGTGTTGATGCCTATAATGCACCTCTGCCAATAGATGTGAACAATGCTAGAAGTTCGGTACTCTCATCGTATTCGGATTGTATCTCCTTCCAGGAAAGCCAACCAATTTCTGCGATAACCTCTAACCAAAATTGAGTCTCATTGGCCTCGCTTTCACAGATTCTAATTTTATTTCTAAAATCGGCTTTACTTCTTGCTCGATTCGCTTCTCTGTAATTGGCACCAACTGATGATCCTGCTTTTGTAATTTGCGTTCTAACGACCCTGCCTTCCGGGGTATTTGGTAACTGAGCTGATATTTTTATTATTTTTACTGCAAATTTTCGAGTACGCTTTTCGAGTTCCTTAGAAAATTCCTTGTTATCCATAACTTTAGCTCACTTTAGTCACTTCCAACTTTAGTCACTTTCTAGATGAAACCTTTTTTCTGCAGCACAAGAATAATCTGGTGAGCGGCCTCCACCGGTGTGATATTGGAGGTATCGATGCTTACCTCTGGATCTTGCGGTGTTTCGTAAGGATCGTCAACACCCGTGTAGCCTTTGATCAGCCCGGCTCTGGCCTTGGCATACATTCCTTTACGATCCCGTTTCTCGCAGACTTCAATCGGCGTCGATACGTGCACCTCCATGAACCCGCCGTAGGCTTCAATGGTTTTGCGAATCTCGGATCGAGTGGCGGTGTAAGGCGCAATGGGCGCGCAGACGGCAATGCCGCGGTTTTTGGTAATCTCACTGGCCACAAATCCAATTCGCTGGACATTAATATCCCGGTGCTCTTTGGAAAACGTCAGCTCGCTGGACAGGTTATGGCGCACAATATCGCCGTCCAGCAAGGTGACCGGGCGATCGCCGATTTCCAGAAACCGGGCATATAGCACTCTGGCAATCGTGGATTTGCCGGCACCGGACAGGCCTGTCAGAAATACGGTGAAGCCCTGTTTACGGGGCGGCGGGTAGGCTTTATGAAGTTCTTCCACAACTTCGGGAAAGGTTCCCCATTCCGGAATTTTGCGGCCGGTTCTGATGCGGTCGCGAATATCGGAGCCCGAAAGCGAGATAAACTGAGTGCCCTCCGGCACCTGGTCGGCACAGCGGAACTCATCTTCAAACGGCAGATATACCATCTCGGCAAAAGGCACAATTGTGACGCCAATCTCTTCGCTGTGTTCCTCTGTCAGTTTGCTGGCTTCGTCACTTTTATAGTAGGGATCGCCGTTGCAATCCATGCCGGGGCCGGCATGATCCCGCCCGGTAATAAAATGGGTGCAGCCGTAATTTTTAGCGACAATGGCGTGCAGCAAAGCTTCCCGGGGGCCGGACATGCGGGTGGCTAAGGGCAGCAGGTTCAGCATAAAAGTATCGGGCGGATAGTGCTCGGCAACCCGGCGGTAGCAGCGCACCCGGGTGTAATGGTCAAAATCGCCGGGTTTGGTCATACCGGCAATCGGCAGCAGTAAAAGGTTGGCGTTGGTATCGCGCATGGCGTTCATGGTCATTTCATATTGCGGGCGGTGAATCGGGTTGCGCGTCATAAAGGCCACCATGCGCTTCCAGCCGAATTTTTTAAAGTTCGAGCGAACCTCTCTCGGTGTCATTCGCAACTGCTTAAAATCTGAATGAAGCGGTGGGCTTAACACTTCCAGCTGGCCGCCGATGTAATAATCGCCGGAAACTTTATACAGATAATCGATGCCCGGATGGGTTTGATCAAGCGTGCCATAAACCTGCTGCGCTTCTTTTTCACGCTCAACCGGCCACAGATCTTCAATGTGCATCACGGCCAGCAAATAGCCTTCCGGGTCCCGCAGGGCCACCGACTGGCCGGCCTCAAAACTGCGCGCCTTTAATTCGTCTATATCCATGCAAACCGGTATGGGCCACAGGGTATCGTTTTGCAGCCGCATGCGATCGACGACCGACTCGTAATCAGAGCGAATCATATAGCCTTTGAGCGGCGAAAAGCCGCCGGTGGCCAGCATTTCCAGATCGCACATCTGTCGTTCATTCAACGTAATATCCGGCAAATTTAGCGCGATATCTTTTAGCAGCCGGGCACGCTCATCATCCACCAGCAGATTTACCAGTTCATTGCCGTGTGGTTTCACCCGGTTGTTATCATTCATTCAATTGTCCTCCAAATGTAAGATCAAGGTGTGGTGCTGCCAAAAATAGACCTGCCTTTATACATGCAGACCAACCATCGATGCAAGACTAAATGCCAATGCGGCGCTCTGGGATTTAGTTCATTCCATAAAATTTCAGTATAGCAAATTTATTGTAATAAATACAGCTGTTAGTAAAGGTTCCGGGTTCCCGGTTCAGGGTTCATAGGTTTGGTTACTGGCTTCTGGCAGCTGGCTACTGACTTCTGGTCCCTGGCGACTGGCTTATTAGGGCAGCAATATGACTCAGTCCTCAGTTTACCGCGGCGACTTGTCACGGCGTCTTGTGGGGTCGACTTGTCCCGTCGTAGCTCATAGAGCGAAGTCGGAAGCCTTTCGGCGAAGCCCCAAGCTCGAAGGGCGGAGTCGGAAGCTTGCAAAAGCGAAGACGGGCGTGCCACGGCGTAGCCCAGAGGGCGAAGACGGGTCCTCATAGCTCAGCACTCAGTCCTTTTTTAAACCTGTAACTCGTTCACCCTGAGCGAAGTCGAAGGGCAACCCTGAACCCTGCCTGTCTCCGTAGTTTCAACGAAGGAGGAAACTCTGAACCTTTGAACCCTGAACCTTGAACCTTATTACATAAAAATGTAGCAAAATGCATATTGCTATATAGATAAATAGATATAGTCATAATGAAGTAATTCGAATCCAATTTTGTAATTTAGAAGTCAAAAAATAATTG
>JASJAN010000080.1 GCA_030066985.1 Desulfobacterales bacterium | reverse complement strand
TACTTTTGGATTTGACATAGCTGTTAAGCACTACTGTGGTTTTTTAGTAACTTTGGTGGATCGATTGAAAGGATTTGTTTTTACGATACATCTGAAGCAAAGCACTTCGATGATTACAAGTCGATTTTATGACTAAAAGCAGGCTCGGATGAATAGCTGTCATGGCTTTGGCTCAGACGCCTTTTCCGTTGAAGCGATCCGAATATAAAAGACCCCTGAAAGTTTGAAAAAATGATATGTAATCTTAACTTTAGATTGAAGTATTTTTAATATTGCTTTCAAAGATAATAATTACTTTGGTGTTTGTACACTAAATTTAGGATAAACAAATGGTGTTTAGGGTATCAGTATAACACGGATGTCCCCCTTGCCCTCTTAGGTGGGATTTTGGAACTGCTACAGCCTGACAGATGTATTCTCGCGATATTAGCCTGGTTCCGAATAGCGGCGGTGCTCTTGAATTACCACAAACGCAAGCAGTATCCAAATGAAGATGAGTATTATATTCAGCACAAAGAAAGACTGCGTTGAAAGGGCCAGAAACTGGACTCCGACCAAGACTGTAAAGGCTGCAATTCCGTCGCCCACGCGGACAAAGAGCGAATCGATAGTTGGCTTGCCCTTGTACTTATATTCCGCCGAAACCGGCAGCCACAAAACGTTACGCGCTGTGTTGTTAATAGAGTAATCAGTGGAATTCTCCGCTATCTTCATTACTTTGACAATAGCCAGGATTGGGACAAATGCCATGGCAGTGTATGAGACCAGGGCAATGACGGGCATCGTAAGCAAAACTACACCAAAGCCGCCATACTTGAGCAGGCGTGAGGCTACAAAGGCCTGAAGAATGAGCGCGAAAACGTTCACCCAGAAGTAAAAGTTCCCATAAAATGCTGTGGTCCCGTCCCGGGTAAAAGATAGCAGGGAATCCGTATCTGAGACGCCTCCTTTAATTGCTTCGCCCTTTAGAAACTCCTGGACCACCCGGAAGAGCAGGTTTTCACCGTTGGTGTTGACCCAGCTCAAAAGCAGCGTGATCAAGGCCGTGGCCAGCAGGAAGCGGCTGGCAAAAACGATTGAGATGGCACTGCGTCCAGAGTCGACGATTTCGGGGACGGAAGTCGCCTGGGAACCGGTGGTTTGCGTTTGCACGTGGCTATCGACCATTCGGCTGAGGAAAATGGAAGCGATCAGTGGGATCATAGTCACAATCAGGAGCGACTCGGAAACAATAAGTCTGGAATTCAGCAGGAACTCGGTAATCCAAGAGCCACACGCAGCACCGGCTGTGGCCCCGATGGCAATAAAGGGAAAAAGGCGATTCCCACATTCCATAGTGTAGACATCAGCGGCAAATGCCCAGAACTGGGCGACCACAAACACTCCGAAAATGCCGACCCAAAGATAGAAGATGATACCGGTATACGGAATGTATTCAATAAAGAGACCGGGCTGAATCGCCCAAAAGACTGCCAGATTCATCACACAGAAAATGGTGGAGCGGGTGATGAGGTCGCTCCGGCGGTATCGACCGGAAAGCCAGCCGTACAACCACACCACAGGTATCAACACAATACTCTGGCCAAAACTGGAGTATGCCTTGACCTCCATTTTGGATAACCCACTGATATCGGAAACTGCGATCCACCCCTCCCGGATGGGCTTGATGAAATAATAGGCGCACAGAATGAGGAAAACGTTGGTAAACATCAGGAAGGCGGTAAAACCCTCACCGGGTTTTACATCCGTGAAGAGCCGCAGGAATCGGTCCAGTTTAGACGGCTTCACAGGCGCTGCCTTCTTTTACTGTTCAGTTGCAGGGACTGGCTGTGACAAATCGGCCGCCGGCTTAGTTTCATCAGTTGTTTTAAGCTCATCCAGCAATTGCGGCGTAATTTTTCCGTCCACGCCAAGTTGGTGTTCTTTCTGAAATGCCCTGATAGCTGCGTTGGTTTTGGACCCCAATTTACCGTCGACCTTACCGACATTATAGCCCAGTTTCAGCAGTGCAGCCTGTACTTCTGCAATTTGCTGGCGCTCTTTCTGCTTGTCTTCAAAACCGATCAGGTTGCGTGTAAATGTCACCTCCGCTGGAAGTTCTCCGGGAGCCGGCATCTTTGGTGGGTGGTTCGTTTCGATTAGCCGGTGAATATAGGTCGCCAAGGTCTGATGATCCACAGCAGAGTTTTTATAGAGCACATTCGAGATCAAGGTCGCCAAATAGTGCAATCGGGTAAGGCCAGCCGGGGTTTCGACAATCGCCACTGAATTCATATAGTTTTTGACATTGCCGTGATATTTTTTACATTTAAATCCGGGCTCTTTCTTACAACTGTAAAGCGATCCGGATTTGAAATAGACCGCAGAGTCATTCAAAGCCGGCGATGAGGCATAGCGGATGCGGCGTTCGGTCATATAGAGCAGGCGCTTGATTTCCCGGCTTGAAAAGACGTCTACCAATTTTCCTTGTTCCATCAGTAAAATAAAACGCATCAGTTCCCGTGCGGTAGCGTAACTGTTGTAGCCGGTCGGCACGCTTTGTTTGCCGGTGCGCGTAAAGAAGCTTCCTTGGCGAAAATACTGCAAATCCAAGCCATTGCGTGTGAGAGGCTCAAAAAATGTTTGTTCGTATAGTTCACGTAATTGCTCGCGGGACATTTTTTTGAAAATGCGGGTGGCTTCGTCACCTGTAACAGGATAATTCTTCTGGAAATGTCTCAGCAGCATGGCATTTTTCATCACCATTGCGGCGGCGGCATTGGAACTGATGGAAAGGGTCCAATCCAGGTACTCCCAAAGAGACCCTTGATCACCTTTTTGCAATGGGCGAAAACTTAAGGCTCCGGTATCGGGATTCCAGATTCTGACTTCATGATGATCCCACTCGATAAATTCATCCGCAGTGATAATGGTTTCACGAAGCAGTTTTATGCGGCTAGCGTTGTCGTCCGGATAAATATCAGCCAGCGCTTGAAATAACGCCAGGGCAGCTACAATTTTTCCAACGCTACCGACGTTTTGTTTGTAATCCGCCCGGTGTTCGGCATAGCGTGGATTGTCAATATCCGAAAGGTCCAGAACAGCAACTCCATATCGGTCTGCTTTATCACCTAAAAGTTTCACAACACCGTCGGTGAACTCAGGGTCAGGTTCCGGTAGTACCAAATTCGGGTAATCCAGCAATCTTAGATCCACCAGATGGGTCGGCAGCAGGGCACCGGGAGGTTGCTGGCGGCCCCGCATTTTGCCAAAAACAGCCAAACGCGCTGCTTCAATACGCCGAATTCCTGTTTCGGAATAGGCGTCCAGGGGATAGGCAAAACCAGGATCCGCTATGGCAAGCATGACGAAAACGGCGATTAATTTCAGGTATTGTTTCATTTTACACCACCCCAGACATTTAGCTTAACGTCAATAATATCCGGATCAGGGATGCTCATCCAAATTCACTTTTTGGCCAAGTTGGGACGACATATCCTTATCCAGGTTGTTCAGGTAGTTGTTGCTGCGGGCCTGAATGCTTTCAAGAAAAGGTCGAATCTGAAAAAGCTGTAATTTGCCATCGATAAAACCGAACTCGATATCGGCCTGGATGGGATTTCCGCCGGCATCCAAAATATACGGCCATCGCTTCGGCAGGTCCTGCGCCAACTTGATGAGTTGCCTGATCTCATCGGCGTTCAGAACCGGATCGGCATCTACCACCAATACTTTGGTAATGCCGCCTTCAGTTTTTAATACCCGCTGCCAGGGAGCAGTGGCCTGGGCCAGCATGTGAACTTCACCCGTCTTCACATTAATTCGCAACGACTCGGCCGCTTGGCCGTCAACGGCTCCGCCAACCCCTTCGTTCACAGCAACGGACAGCCATCCTTTCTCACCGGTGTCAATATCACGGGTTACCATGACACCTGATTTTTGCGACGGGACACTGCGTAAAAGCAGCACGGAGGCATAGACGTGTTGCGGCATATCCATGTGTGACTGGCGCCAAGCGAAGGCACGCCTGCTGAACGGTGATGCCCATACCTTGGGGATGGCCGCCAGGATATTCTCAAATCCCACCACATTCGGGATGGTCTTATTTAATCCGGCTCCGGTAAATCCAGGGAGATCCTCGACATTGGTGTCACTGCGCACGAACACGCCATAGGTTCCATCAGGGCCGAATACCGATTCCAACGCAGCCGCCAGACCCCGGCGAAAAGCATCGTCTAAATCAACATTCAGCATGTAATCTTCCAGTTCTTTGCGCAGAGACTCCATTTTTTCATCCCGCTTATCTGAGCCGGGCGGCATTCCTAGTATCTTTCCATATTCATCTTCCATCCACTCAAAAATAGTTTGTTTACCGTTTTTGTGGGGCTGGTCCAGTAAGTTTCGAAAAAAACCGAATGGAATTGCCAGACCATCTGCGACCGCTTCGGGATAATAATGGTACAGCTCTCCCAGATTAGCAGCTTTAGGACCGACAGTACGCCCTGAGTCTTTGATTCGTAACTGGCTTAAAGGAATGAATTTTCGGTTTTTGAGGTTCAGTTTCTCAAGATCGGGGCGAATCAGACTGACCGATTCTGTTTTTTGCTCAAAGATGTGATTCAGCTGTCCTTTGTCCAGAATTATCTGAACAGAACCAGCCGGGCTGGCGGCTAAAATGATTTTCTGCCCATCATGCTCTTTTAACTTTGTGATTAAGCTCTCATCAACAATTACATTCGGAATGCCCAAATTGCGCGCAAGCATCTGCACGTGAGAAAGAGGGTTTCCTTCACCTGCCGTTAAAATACCGGCTACCGGCGGCAATTCTGCAATCGTTTCTGGTAATAAATAGATACCTTGCAGATCAAAATCATCATAGTGACCCGCGGGTCTCAATCGGAGTTTACCCCGGGCGAGGCCGGGATTAAGGCTGCGAAGGCCGGCACCGACGTCCTGGCCAAAAAGCTCGTGGCGCAATCCCACAAGGTGATGGGCATCGCGCAGCAGACTGTCCAATACGCTTGAGTAGAAGAAAAGTGGGCTTCCCCGGAGGCCGTCCTGGATAACACGGTTAACCAGTGGCTCAATTTCAGCCAGTTTTTGCATACTTTCATGGAAATGGAAGCGAAGCCACTGGGCGCACCAGCCCGGCACCCGGGCCAGGTAATCGAGTGCAGCCTTGTAATTCTCTAAGGAGATGGTGTCGCCTTCTATTTTTGCGAAAGTCGCCTGCAAATCCTGCAGCTGAATGGCCGATATGAGACCGGCACCATACATGGCCAAGCTGCTGCTTTCAAGCCATTGCAGATGCTCGCGCCTGGAAGCGGTCTGCAGCCTCCCGATCAAATCCCTTCCAGCAGCATAATGTTCGATCTCAATCGCCAGACCGGTGTCCAGTGCAGTTAGACGAAGTTCGCCGCCTCGAACATTTAACAATTGTCTTCTGATCGTCGCCATCATCTTGCCCGTTGCAGCAAACCGGATGGTGGGATCGCTGGTTGTTTCTAATGTTTTGATGACCACCGCTATTTCCTGGGTTAGTTCAGAATTACTGCTGATTTTTGTTTGTAAATCCTTCAAAAGCTGTGAGGTGGATTCGGATGTAAATACCTTGTCAATTTCGTCTGCCAAACGTGCGTACTGCGCAGCCAGATCTGAATCTTTAATGCCCGCGGCATAGTCCCGGACCCGCTGGGCGTCTTCTCGATCCGGCTGATTATGAATTTTGATGCGCAGCGGCAGAAACTTCTTATCTTTTTCTGATAGAGCAAGAGACTGTTGACGAACCCGTGCGACGCTTCTGGTTTCAGCCCCATGCTCCAATAAGCTCGCACCGATTCTCAGGGGCGCAATTCCACGTGAGCACCAGATGTCCTTGTCGGCAAGTTCCAGTAACAGCGCTCTTGCCTTAGCGGTTTCATCTTCGGCTTGAATCGCCCCCCGGTAAAAACGCGCCTTGCGAAAAATCCAGCCGTCGTCGACAGAAATCAAAAATTTTTCGATTAGAATCTGATTATAAAGATCGGAATAGCCCGGTGCAGTTGTGATTTGGTCTATGTCAAGAGAGGCAAGTACATTGGCAATATAATATCCGCCAGCGCGCAATTGCTTTACACGATCGGTCCATTCGCCATGTTGCACTCCGCCATCATGGTCTTTGCAGGCGTAAGGCTTTGGGGCCAGGATGCTTCCATCGTTGCAAAACCAGCGAATGCGCGAAAAAGGTCCCTTAGGAGATGTTTTCATCTCCTTGATCCATTGGCGCACCGTTTCCCTGGGCGGCAAATCCGCGACTGCCTGAAACGGTCCTGCTAACAACAAGAAAAGTGTGATGAGAGGAGCAATACAGATGGGCTTCATTTGTTTAAGTTTCATTGTACATTAAAGGTTTGGAGGAATTAGAATTCACGTTTCTTTCCGATGGCCAACTCATCTGCCTTGGTTGATTGACCGCCACCAAAGCCTCCGCAATCGTTTTTATATTGTGTAGATTCGGATATGGTATCCGTCTAAAAATTCAATAAAAATAAGAGATCGAAGCTTCAGATCGACTATTTTGATCTGTAACTGACAATTTGATGCTTGTGCACTAAATTTAGGATAAACAAAGGATGTTTAGGCACAATTGATTTCCCCCAAATGGTTTAATTTAAACGGATGTATTTTATTCTGAAATGACGATCCTGCAGATGGCCAAAATTGACAATCGCCATGAACAATAGCGCAATTTCCCTTACTTAAAACGGCATTAAAAGGCTGTTGCTGGTTATCATTCCATATGCGTCGACACAAATGCACAAATCTACCATATTAATAAATGAAACTCGTATTGATACGACCAACTCAGTGTTTTTAGAACGGTGTGCTCGGCGGGTTTAATAACTCATAAGGATTAATAGAAAGATCATTCAAAAAGCAAAATGTTTGCCGGCAAAGGGTCGCGCCTCTCTGTATCTATTATCGGATTAACATCTTTTGTTGGACCAAGCTATTATAGTGCGAAGGATGGGAAGACTGGTCGTCCTGGCGCCTTGAGTTGCCTGCCTTGCGTAGCTTCTTGACCTCCATTTTATCCCGTCGAAGTTTAAACGAAGACGGAAGCTTTTAAGCAACGGAGGTTAGCGAAGAAGGACATGTTAACCATAACTTTCAGCGATGGTGGATCGTTTTCCGGCTTGAGCTGTCAGAGTTCCCGCTCAAATATCTAAATAGCACGGATGTCCCCCTTTACCTCCCCACACCTCAATCAATCGAATTTTGGGCTTTGATTCTTGTGACCCAACCACTTAGGCAGATCATCATTTATATCAATAACCCGCATACCATAAAAAATATGGCACGTTGGTTTAAATTTCGTTGGCACTTTT
>JASJAN010000079.1 GCA_030066985.1 Desulfobacterales bacterium | reverse complement strand
AAGATTCACCCCATTATGAAATGCTGTGGCGCTCGGCCACTCAATCCCAGAAGATTCTTATGATTGCTTTAAGCCAGGATCAGACCGCTAAGCCGTTTTCAAAAGAATTTCAATTAACACACGGCATCGGTCCCTCGTCATCGATCAAGGCCTCCCTTGATTCGCTTTTGAAAAAAGGAATCCTTTATAAATCCATTCAGGGCAGCTATCGCTTTACGGACGGGTTTATGCCGTATTGGATTAACCGTATTATGAAATCGGTTAGATGACTTGCAATGGAGCCAATACGCAAATTGTGTATTAACATTCTGTGTAATTGCTAAAAACTATTCATAAATGCTTTAGAATGGATAACCCAGCAATTAACAATTCAAGATTTGACCCCCTCTTTGACTTTATTTTTGAATATGAAATTGGCGTTAGATTTAGTCCTGGGGGTAGGGTGCGTGGCGGATGATGTCACCTTCAATCAGGTAAACGACCTGTTCGGCAATATTGGTGGTATGGTCCGCCAGGCGCTCCAGATGGCGGGATATTAGAAATAGATTGATCAGGTACCCGATTTTGTCGGGATTTTCGCCAATCTCTTTTTTAATTTTGTCGTAGGCCTCACTTTTGATTCTATCAACCTCATCATCCAGCTTTACAACCTTAAAGGCCAGATCATAATCCAGGTTAATCAGCGCATCCAGGCTCATTTTCAGCATGGCCTGCGCTTTTTCTCCCATAGTGGCGTAGTCAAAGTAAAAATCCAACTGCTCGCTTTTGGCGGTAACGCCGACACGCTCGGCAATATTAACAGCCTGGTCGCCGATGCGCTCCAGTTCGGCATTGATCTTAATGACGGCAACTATAAATCGCAAATCAATGGCCACCGGCTGATGCAGGGCCAGCACTTTGAGGCATTCTTCCTCAATTTCTACTTCCATTTCATCGATTTCATAATCGGTTTTAATGATTTTGTCCGCCAGATCCGAATCATTGGTATCAATGGCCTTGAGGGCCATCTGGACGCGTTCTTCCACAAGGGCCCCCAGGGCCAGAATGCTCT
This sequence comes from Desulfobacterales bacterium, assembly GCA_030066985.1. NCBI lineage: Bacteria > Pseudomonadati > Thermodesulfobacteriota > Desulfobacteria > Desulfobacterales > Desulfobacterales bacterium. The sequence continues at coordinate 6,193 of JASJAN010000079.1, read as the reverse complement.
TCTTAACATTTTCCAGTTCTTTGGTGAATTGCTTTCGAATGCGCTTTTCCATTTTCCTGTTCCCAAGATGCGTTCATTTTTTTATTTGTTAAAAAAGTAATCTCTTTTTTTTGGTCAGGCAAGAAAAATTTAAGCTCTCAGCTCTTTTTAGACCTTCCAGTTTGCTGCACTTAAATCATTAATTTCTCACCTATCGCCCACAGTTAAACCCTACAAATATTAAAATTTTATTAGCCTAACAAAAAACTAACTATAACTTTGCTCAACCCTAACAAAAAATTCTTAATTATCGCCGCTGCGGTCAAAACCGATTATGTGTATTTCTATAGAAAAGTTTTAACCGGGTTACGGTTTGTAAAGAAATGTCACCGACAATATTAATTACGATTTTATTGGCCTTATCAACCCTTGGCTATTATATTGGCCGAAGGCGTGCACTGGTCGTTGGTCATGATTCAGCCGGCAATAACAACCTGCACTCGCGACCCATCTATTATGGATCTCTTACCGCACTCTGGTGCGGAATTCCGGCTCTGCTTCTATTCGGATTCTGGCTGGTATTCGAGTCCACCTTCATCACCCATCTGGTAGTATCCGATTTACCGGAAGCCATGCAAAAACTTCCGACCGCCGAGCTTAACCTGCTGGTCAATAAAATCAAAAATCTGGTTGATGGTAATATTGTTGCCGGTGCGGTTGAAGCTGAAATACAGGCCGCTGCTGATCAATATCGCAACCTGCAGGCAACCAGCCATGCTGCCCTGGTTGTTGCTGCAATTTCGGTGGCCATTTTGGGACTGGTGGTCGTGCGGGCCAAAATAACGCCTCTACTGCGGGCGCGCAATAGAGTTGAGCAAATAATTCAATATATGCTGATTGGCTGCTCGACGATCGCCATATTTACAACTATTGGTATCGTGTTGTCGGTACTATTTGAGTCCATCCGGTTTTTTAATGCAGTCCCGATTTCGGAGTTTCTGTTTGGCCTGGAGTGGAGCCCCCAGATGGCCATCCGGGAGGATCAGGTGGGTTCATCGGGGGCCTTTGGGGCGATACCGGTTTTTATCGGGACCTTGCTGATTTCTGCCATTGCGATGTGTGTAGCGGTGCCGACCGGCCTGATGTCTGCAATTTACCTCTCCGAATATGCAAACAAAACATTTCGTGCTGTGGCCAAGCCGTTAATTGAAATTTTAGCCGGTATTCCAACTGTGGTTTATGGGTTTTTTGCGGCCTTAACGGTGGCACCGTTTATCCGGGACACAGGAGATCTTTTAGGTTTGGGGGTTTCTTCAGAAAGTGCTCTTGCAGCCGGCGCTGTTATGGGGATCATGATCATTCCTTTTGTTTCCTCACTGTCTGACGATTTTATCAACGCAGTGCCTCAGGCTTTGAGGGACGGCGCCTACAGTCTGGGGGCCACGAAATCAGAGACCATCAAAAAGATTATACTGCCGGCTGCTCTGCCGGGGATTGTAGGCGGTGTTCTTCTAGCGGTTTCCAGAGCGATCGGTGAAACCATGATCGTTGTGATGGCGGCAGGATTGGCGGCCAACTTAACTTTAAACCCACTGGAAGCCGTCACCACGGTTACGGTTCAAATTGTGACTTTATTGGTCGGTGACCAGGAATTTGACAGCCCCAAGACGCTGGCCGCGTTTGCGCTGGGGTTGCTGTTGTTTGTGGTAACCTTGCTGTTAAACATCATTGCCTTAAAAGTCGTTCGTAAATATCGAGAACAATATGAATAACTCTCATCAAAACGGCATTAGCCCTGACAGGAAAGAGGAGCGCACGCTTGACATTGTCCACCGGGGGCTGAGTAGACGCTACCGCGCTGAGCGCCGATTCCGATTCTATGGAATAGTGGCTATTGTTGTCAGTATGATCTTTCTTTCTTTGTTGTTCATCAGCATTTTTGGAAAGGGTTATTCAGCGTTCTTGCAGACGTTCGTGAAGCTGGATGTGTTTCTCGATCCTGAAATCTTAGACCAGCAGTCGCTGGCTACTGCCGATTATCAGGGGCTGATTAAAAAATCCTTGCGGGGCATGTTTCCTGACGTAACGGGCAGAAAAGACAAGCGCCTGCTGTATCGGATTGTCAGTAGTGGAGCCTCATTTCAGCTGAGAGATTTGGTTCTCACGCAACCTGATGTGATCGGACAAACCTTGCCTGTTTGGGTACCGGCCGATGATGACGTTGACATGCTGATGAAAGGTCATGTTGATCGACAGGTCGCCGAAGGTGAGCGCCGTTTAAAGGACAAGCAGCTGGCCTGGATCGATCAGTTAATTGCTGACGGTAAGATTCAAAAGCAGTTTAACACTACTTTTTTCAGCTCTGGAGATTCGCGCGAGCCGGAACTGGCCGGTATCTGGGGAGCTGCGGCCGGATCATTTTTCACGCTGATCGTCACCCTGCTGCTTTCTTTTCCGATCGGTGTCGCCGCCGCAGTGTACCTTGAGGAATTTGCCCCCAAAAATCGCTGGACCGATCTGATCGAGGTCAATATCAACAACCTGGCCGCGGTGCCATCGATTGTTTTTGGCCTGCTGGGGTTGGCGGTGTTTTTAAATTTTTTTGGTCTGCCGCGTTCGGCCCCGGTTGTCGGCGGGCTGGTCTTAACGTTAATGACTTTGCCGGTCATTATTATCGCCAGCCGGTCGGCTTTGACAGCGGTGCCGCCGTCGATTCGTGAAGCCGCCCTGGGCGTGGGGGCCTCCAAAATGCAAATGGTGGCCCATCACGTGCTGCCGCTGGCGTTGCCCGGCATGCTGACCGGAACCATCATTGGAATGGCGCGGGCGTTAGGTGAAACCGCCCCTTTACTGATGATTGGTATGGTGGCTTTTATTGTCGACATTCCAACCGGATTTACGGATCCGGCTACAGCTTTGCCGGTTCAAATATATCTGTGGGCCGACAGCCCCGAACGGGCCTTTGTCGAGCGAACGTCGGCTGCGATTATAGTGTTACTGGCATTTTTGATCGCCATGAATGCCGCGGCGGTGATCCTCAGAAAACGCTATGAAAGACGCTGGTAATTAACTTGGCTACTGGCAACTCGTCGCTGGCCGTTCGTTAAGAAGCAGCATACCATTTAATACAATATAAACGGATCCCTAATATTCTGCTAATCTGAAATGCGTATGTTTCAACATAATTTCTGAAACACCTGAATTTTTAATGTTACTTTTGACTCAAGGAGGAAAGATTATGAGAAAGTTCGTTACGCTAACGGCCATCGTTTTTTTGATGGCAGCAATTCTGGGGCCGGTTCAGGCCGGTTCCGGAAGGGATTACGTCAGCATCGTAGGCTCATCCACCGTTTATCCGTTTGCAACGGTTGTGGCCGAGCAGTTTGGCAAGTCCACCAGTTTTAAAACACCGAAGATCGAATCAACCGGTTCCGGTGGCGGCCTGAAGCTTTTTTGTGCCGGTGTCGGTGTGGAGCATCCGGACATTACCAATTCATCCCGCCGCATAAAACAGTCTGAATTTGACCGCTGTGCGCAAAACGGCGTCAAGGAAATCATTGAGGTGAAAATCGGGTATGACGGCATTGTGATGGCCAATTCGAAAAAAGCGGCCCCGATGAAACTGTCCCGCAAGGATATCTTCTTGGCTCTAGCAAAGGACGTTCCCGATCCGGCCGATGGTGAAAAACTGATTCCTAATCCTTACAAAACCTGGAAGGATGTCAATCCGGCTCTACCGGACAAGGCCATCGAGGTTCTGGGACCGCCACCGACTTCCGGAACACGGGATGCTTTTGTTGAGCTGGCCATGGAAGGCGGCGCCAAAACATTTGACTGGATAAAGGCCATGAAAAAGAAAGACAAAAAAGCCTACAAGGCCATTTGTCACACCGTTCGGGAAGATGGTGCTTATGTTGAAGCCGGTGAGAACGACAACCTGATCGTTCAAAAACTGGAGGCCAATCCGAATGCCCTCGGTATTTTCGGTTTTAGCTTTCTTGATCAAAATATGGATAAAATCCAGGGCTCTTATGTCGACGGCGTTCAACCCGAATTCGAAGCCATTGCTGATGGCCAGTATCCGGTTTCCCGTCCGTTGTTTTTCTATGTTAAAAAATCCCACGTGGGGGTGATACCGGGGATCAAGGAATACCTGGCTGAATTTACCAGTGACAAAGCCTGGGGCGCAGAAGGGTATTTAAGCGATAAGGGCTTGATCCCCATGCCGAACGCAGAACGCGCTAAATACAGCGGAAATGCCCAATCTTTGACGGCATTAACATCATTGAAGTGATTTGGTTTGCTGGAGGTAGGCCGGAAAATGTTTTCCGCTCTGCCTTTTTGCCTTTAGCTGGCGGCATGGGTTTATTTTGATTGTAAAACCCTTTACACTCTGCTGCAATTCTGTAATATAAATCCTTTAACGCAAGAGCAATCAGCATCATGATTTCGTTAAATTCCATGGAAGAGGCCGGTTTTATAGGAACGATGCCAGAAGGTGATTTAGAGATAATAGGCAAGCCAACGGAGGGCAGGGTTCTTGTCAGCCGCGAAAAGCGCGATACTGTCGGCGAAATAGCGGTTGCCAATGCGCGTATGACCTGCCGCGAGGTAAATGTCTGGTACGGCGAAAAACAGGCCATAAAAAACGTATCCCTGGATGTCGGCCGCAACGAGGTCATTGCCATGATCGGGCCTTCCGGCTGCGGCAAATCAACTTTTATCCGCTGCCTGAACCGGATGAATGATACCATCGAGGGCTGTCGCATTACCGGTACGATTACCCTGGATGGGGTAAATATTTACGATAAAAACATTGATGTTGTTCCATTACGGGCTCAGGTGGGTATGGTCTTTCAAAAACCCAATCCTTTTCCAAAATCCATTTATGAAAATATCGCTTACGGGCCAAAGATCCATGGCCTTTCGTCCAATAAGGCCGAGCTGGATCAGATCGTTGAAACGTCTTTGATCAAAGCCGGCCTCTGGGATGAAGTTAAGGACTGGCTCGACCAGCCCGGTACGGGCCTTTCCGGTGGGCAGCAGCAACGCCTTTGCATTGCTCGAACAATTGCGGTTAACCCGGAAGTTATTTTGATGGATGAACCGTGCTCCGCTCTGGATCCGATTGCCACCGCTGTTATCGAAGATTTAATCGACGAGCTGCGCGAACAGTATACGATTGTGATCGTGACTCATTCCATGCAGCAGGCATCGCGGGTGTCGCAACGCACAGCTTATTTTCATCTGGGAGATCTAATTGAGGTGGGACCGACCGCACAAATTTTTACCAATCCGAACCATCAGCTCACAGAAGATTACATCACCGGTCGCTTTGGTTAATTTAGGCTCTATTTGGCGACCATGGCGCGCATCATATCGCCGGCATTTTCGGCGTGGTCGGCGATGGAACCGATAATCTCGGTTAAACGGATTAAATGAAATACGGCCACCGGGTCCTCAATGGCATTAAAGATTTTTTCTTTGACGGCATCTTCCAGCTTATCGGCTTCATGCTCATACTGGCGTAAGGCGCGAATGATGTCTTTAACCACAACTCGTTGATCCTCTGCGAAATTTGAAAAGTATTTGCGGGCTTCGGCGACCATTTTGCTCAACTCTTCAATCGGGTCCATAACCGCTGCCACCAAAAGCATAAAGTCCTTTTCGAGCACCTCCGGAATGCCGGCAGCTGCCCTGAAAGACAGCCAGTCAAGGCCTTCCTCAACCACATCCAGCACTTTGTCCTGTTCGCCCAGATAGCGGAACACCTCAAATTTGTCCACCGGCAGCAGTGTACCTTTGGGAAGATGTCCCCGGATGCGGCGCTTGATGGCATCTGCTTCGCTCTCGAGCTTACTGATATCTTTTCTGAAATGCTCGAAATCTTCGCATCGGTCTTCGATGATGCATTCAATGGCTCTTTGAAAGACCCAGGCGCACTCTTTTACCTTTTCGGCATGCTCCTGCAGGCCATCGAAGGGTGAAGTGACAAACATTGAAATAAAAGGTATGCGCATAACTTTCTCCTTTAGATAAAGAGCTGAAGAATTTTAAAAATAACAATGCTGGTAATGGCTGCAGCTGGCACGGTCAGAACCCAATACAGGATAATCTCAAAAATAATTCTAAAATTAACAGCTTCAATACCGCGCGCCAGGCCAACCCCCATGACACCGCCCACGGCCGCATGGGTGGTTGACACCGGCAACCC
>JASJAN010000078.1 GCA_030066985.1 Desulfobacterales bacterium | reverse complement strand
CCCGCCATACTCCGCTCCATGGTTCGGCGGGGTTTATTCTTGCAGGAGCGAAGGCAGCAATTGGCTTATCTGCTGTCTTTTTAGGTAAGGTTTTGGGTCGAACGGCGTAACCATGGCTCTCAATCTGGCTTCTAATATCTTCGGCAACATCATTGGCAGCGCTGTTAATGGCAGCCTGCCAGCCTGCCACGTTTTTTAAATCTTTCATAACCTGCTCTCGCCTGACTATGATCGATCCCACCGGGTTATCTTTATCATCCTTTAATTTGCATCGAATCAAAAGTTCATCAGGCCCTGCTTTGGGCGTCAGTGGTTGTTTAGATGAACTGCCAATGATTGTACTTTCCATAAATATGTTCGGCTCTTTATCTCCCAGCCACAGCAGGTCTTTTTCAAAAAGCTGTTCTTCAAGCGCATCGGCCAGCATCTTTTCGATGTCAAAATCAAAGGTAAATCCGGTATCATTGACAACCTTGGCCACCTTGATGACCACACCATCTTTTGGGAGATAATTTTCATTTAACTTTTCCTGTTGGCGGACATTGGTGCATCCCCAAAAAACAATTGACAAAAAACCTATGCAGACAATGACTATCAACTTTTTCAGGAAATTGTTATAAGATATTTGCATTTTTCTTCATCCGATTTGGAAAACAGAAGATAAATCTTTTCTAGTTTGTACTTAATTGTTCTTTAAACCATTCAGAATAGCGCTTATTTGAATAATCGACGATTTTTCCCGGTGTATCCATAAGTGTTCTGATCAGCTCAGTTCTTTCCGGTTGTGTTTTATCGAGCCTGATTTCATAGTAGCCGGTGGTTTTTAAGAAAACAGATCGCTGCATCCCGGGGTTTTGCTCCGGTGCAGCAAATTCTGCCTTAAACCAATCTTTTGCTTCGGGCATTTGATGATAGATGCCATCTGTGCGATTCAGGAAAGAAGTAATTTCCTTACCTGTATGATCCACTGCGGCTCTCAAGGGTATTTCGTGGCCCACTATATGCTGCACAGGTTCATAGTCCATCGCAACATAGTCAATTTGCCAGAATCCCGCAGGAGGTTTAAGGCGCAGAACGAGTTTATCTCCGGAAATCTGAGACAGGTCCAATGGAATGACGCGGTCTTCGGTAACCAGCGGCCCACCGCCCGCAATAAGGCCCTGTTCCACCCATTGATCTCCGTTTTTGATTTGAACCTTTAAGACATACAGCTCTTCTCGATCGATAAAATAATAGAGTTCCATCAACTCGGGCCCATGAGCATCAATGGCCCGGTACCAATCATCCACCCGATCGCCGCGCAGTTGAAGCATTTCGGTTACCATTTTTGAACCCCAAAGGGCGGTACCAGCGTTTACGAGCAGGTTAGCCTGTTGAACACCCGCCGGTCGCGGGAATTCTAATATGATCTCATGACGCTGAAAATTAATCGTCGTGTTACCGATCTTTGGCAAATTGGTCTGCCAGGAAACACCATCACTTGTGTTTAAAAACAGATTTAGATTTTGCCCCGTTTCATCCGTTGCTTTAGAGCTGACCACCGGTTTTGAGATTGTGTAAAAAGTGCCATCTAAATCGGGAATGATGACATCTGCGGGGTCATGATCGAAAACCAGCAGCTTGATTTCATCGAGATACTGGGTCTCTTGTAGTTGGTTGCGAATCATGAGTTTATAAGATTTATCCACCGCCTTTAAATGCTCCAGGCGGGAAAAATCTTTTTTTTGTAACCCCTTGGAAACCACTCCCCCTAAAGGCTCTGCATCAAAAACGTACTGTTCTCCATCATAGGAATATATTAATGGGCACGAAAAAGTCGCAACGGCTATTATTACCACAGCCGCCACAACAATCAGAATTCCACCCAAAACGCCAACTCCTACTGCTGCTGATTTTTCAGCGTCTACGCGTTTAACGTTTACATAAACGATATCTTCAATCGGTACATAGATTTCCTCTCCGGTATATAATATTCCATGTATCACAGCTACTTCAGCTTGAACTTTACCGCCATTCTGATCAAAGGTGTATATAGTATTACCAACCATGATTTCTGAAATTGTTTGTTCAGGATTTCTGGCCAATTCCACCCTTGAGATAGTCTGTCCTGTTGAAGTTCGGATTTCTCTTAGATTATCGTTGGTGAGATCCAGATAAAACTTCCTGCCATCATTTAGCGTGCCGGTGATGAGACGTGATATCGCAGCATATTGCCCGCCTGGTTCGTCAAATTCATATTTTTCCCCGGTTGTTAACACTAACTGGTGAACACAACATTCCGCCGTCTCGACATTTATATCTACTTTTGGCACTGAGGTTGTTTTGACACACCCTACAACCACATAATGAAGAAAGGTAAACAGTACAATCATCGAGATGCATTTTTGGGGCATGTTATCCTCTCTTTCTAACGTTCATACCATCGTTTGAGAGTTAAAAAAGAGACAATCCACCATCAACAACAAACACCTGACCACAAATAAATTCAGCCGCTTGGCTACATATAAACAGGACGGCATGGGCGATATCTTCCGGCTTTCCGATACGACCGGCCGGCGTATGCTCGACAACTTTGTTTAAGTAATTTTCAGCATCGGGGAATTGCTTCAGAGAGTCGGTTTCAATGATGCCGCCGCAAATTGCATTAACCCTGATCTTTTCCGGCGCCAGCTCAGCGGCCAGGTATCGAACGATTGACTCCAGAGCTGATTTTGTCGGTCCCATGGCACCATAGTTGGGTATAACTCGGGTGCTGCCGAGGCTTGATATGGCAACAATGCTTCCCCCCGTTGGCATTAACGGTACAGATTTCTGTACGCAGTAAAGAAAACCGCGCGCATTGATATTAAGCGTTAGATCCCATTGATTGGGCTTAATCTTTATCAGTGGCTTAAATGCATTCAGAGCTGCACAATGCACAAATGCATCGATGTGGTTGCAACGATTCTCAACCTCCTTAAACAAGTTGTCGATATCATCCGGGTTTGCCAGGTTTGCTTTTATAAGTGCACAGCTCGCTCCCTTTGACTTTAAAATGGCCTGCGTTTTTTTAGCTTCGACGTCGTTTTGTAAATAATTTGCCAATATGATTTCATAGCCATGATCTGCCAGTTGCGTTACGACTGCCCGGCCAATACCACGAGTGCCGCCAGTTACCAGAGCCGCTTTTTTTTCCATTTTCTACACCGTCTCTTTTTCTGCAAGCCGTTCCTTTACATACTCAACGAGGCTTTCCACGGTAAATTGCTCTTGAATTTCCTCTGCACTGAGATCTTCTCCAATATGTCGCATCACGTCGTCATCACTAATCTTAAATCCGAAGGCCTGCTCTATCCGAAAACGGATATCCAAAATGTCAATGGATTCAGCTTCTAAATCAGTGAAGATGCGTGCCTCCATTTCGATTCTTGTTATGTCTACTCGTAACGCCTGAGCGACGATGTCTCGAATTGTTAAAAAAATTTTCTCATCCGTATAATTTTCAGTCATGTTTGTCTCCTACGTTACGGTTTTTATACGGTTAAATGGATCGCATCAGTAAACAGGCATTTTGACCACCAAATCCGAATGAATTTGACAGAACCACATTTGCTTTTGCTTCACGACTCTCGTTGGGCACGCAATCCAGATCGCAATCAGGATCCGGCTCGAGATAATTAATGGTGGGATGGATTACCTGCTCATGTATCGATTTTACGCACCCGACCAATTCTATCGCTCCGGCGGCAGCAACCAGGTGACCTACCATCGATTTGGTGGAATTAACCGGTATATGATAGGCATGATCTTGGAAAACTTTTTTAATGGCGTACGTCTCATTTTTATCATTCATTTGTGTACCGGTGCCATGCGCATTGATAAAATCGACTTCTTCAGGATTTATCATCGCTTCACGTAAAACAAACCGCATGGCTTCGGTCGCTCCCCAGGCCTCAGCCGGTTCATCGGTTAGTCGATAAGCGTCACACGTGCTGGCATATCCGATGATTTCCGCCAAAGGATTGCCGTTGCGCTTACGACAGTGCTCATATTCTTCAAGCATAAAAACAGCCGCGCCTTCTCCGACCATAAAACCATCGCGTCTTTTGTCGAACGGGCGGGCGGCATCTTGAAATTCAGCGTTATTTTTAGAAATCACACCGAGCATGCTAAAGGCAATCATACCGTTGGGATTCACCATCGCATCGCTGCCGCCCGTGATAACGACATCAGCGTCATCATTTTTTATCAGGCGATAGGCTTCGCCAATCGCCTGGCTTGAAGATGTACACGCTGTCGTAATTGTCTGGCAGTGTCCGCGTGCATTGTAGCTAATGGCTATATGGGCCGCCGCCATGTTGGGTAAGGCTTTTAAAGAGGTGAGCGGATGAACCTGGGTTAGCTGATTCTGCCAGACTTTGGCATAACACAGCGTACTGTCTTCCTCAGTAGAATCAGTCACAACCCGGAGCATATGTTTAGAGTGCTCTAAATCCCATAGACCCAGACCGCCAACTCCCATGGAAACGCCGACTCTATAAGGATCTATCAGGCTAAAATCCAATCCAGCGCTTTCCACAGCCTCCTGCGCCGATATGACGGCTAACTTGATTGCCTTTGACATCGTTTTGGTAGATTTTTGATTTTCAACCAGACTTTCCAACTGCTGTTCATCCTGCGTAATTGGCGCAGCAAATTGGGTCGGCAGCCCAGACGCATCAAACGACTCGATCATTTTTGCAGCGCTTTTTCCTTTGACCAGGTTATTCCAGTAAAGATCAACCCCGATTCCATAAGGACTAATAGCGCCTAGTCCCGTGATGACAACTCGCCGTGGATTCATTTACCCCCCCTGTCGTTCTTAAACTCAGTATCTTCCAGCCAAACATCGTAAATTGTTTCCATAAATTGGCGCATTTTAATGGGATAAAACCGATCCGCATCATCCAATGCAAAAGTGAGGCGCGCATTCATCACCAGCTTTTCGGCAACCCAAATTTCGCCATCCATTTGAGCCGATCTCTCGCTAACCGATAAAAGCGTTCCATTGACTGAAAGCTGATCTCCTGGTCTGACCATTTTGCGAAACTTTGCCTCACCCACCATGACAAGAAGGGCCTTCTTTTTAAAATCGGCGGAATATTCCAACAAGGCGGTTCCTGCTTGAGCCAGTGATTCAATTTGCAGAGCGCCCGGCATCACAGGATAACCAAAAAAATGATCATGAAATACATCCTCTGACAGCGCAACGCTTTTCAGGGCCCGGATGGACTTATTGACTTCAAGATATTCTATCCGGTCAATTAACAGATAGCGCACAGGTAGACTCCTTTCGAACCTAATCAAATATTTAAATATTTACATTTTAAATATTTCTTGGAGCAAAATAATTTCTTATGGAAAAAGCTAAAATTTCGAACAAAAATTTTAAAATGAATGAAGGTGAAACAAGCGGTCTTTCAACCACTCCTTAACCCTGTGGCGAGTGCTGTTATTGCACTGGTTTCTACTGCGATTACGGTGTCATCACGGACATAAGTGTTACAAAGCGTTTCAACTAATCGATAACATTGTTAAAATCTACTAGATTGCAGCTTTGCTACAGATGCGGTTGATAAAGCTTTTTCGCGTCAGACCAAATGTGTGTTAACAGCATTTTAAAGCTGGATATGTGAAAAGAACAATTATTACTGAAGATTGGGTTGTGCTTTAGAAGGAGCGGTCGCTTTCACTCAATTGAGATAGCCAGGAGCGGGTAAAAGGTATCGAGCAGTGTAACTGTCGGATCGGAAGTAGCTGTCAGAATCAGTTTCGATGGATCATTAGGTTATTTGAATTGCTAAATATTGTCAAGTAGTTACTATCATATGCCACAATGTTGCAGTTAATATCGTTTGCCACCAAATAACAACGTTTATTCTTGTAGTTATTCATCAGAATTAAGATTTAGGCATCAATTTTAAAATTGTATGTACCGTGCCCAAGTCGGAATAGTGGAAGTGAGTAAAATGTAAGATTAGCGAAAGGATTGTATATTTTTGCGAAAGGTTAGGTGTCTAGCCAAAACATACAAATCAGCCAACATGTGTGATGCGCAGCTTACTATACAACCTCAGATAGTAATGAAAGTAGTCTAGTTTGACACCTTAGATATAGATGAATATTGCAAGTGTAATGTTTTGCTAATTTCAATTCTACGCAAAAGAGATGGATAATCCTTTGCTTTCAAAGGGCGTTCATTTTACACAATAACCGGTATTCTGATTCCTCGGTATGGAATTGATACTTAATCGTCTGATTGGGATTCGAGAGAAGGTGGATGAGAAGTCAGCGACTGGGTTAATAGGTAAGCGGCCTGCAGTGCTTCGGTCGGGCACAGCTCAAAACATTCTTTGCAATCCCAGCATTCCTTGGCAGCGAC
>JASJAN010000077.1 GCA_030066985.1 Desulfobacterales bacterium | reverse complement strand
TCGGCCCTTGACTACGCCAAAATCCGCATCATTTTTATCCTGATAAATTTTGTCAGCGGAAACCAGGATAAAAACACGTTTTCAGTTAAGCATTTTGCTCATCGCAAAACAATCAGGCAAGGAGGCATGTAATGCCGCGGAAGAAAGTAACCATCTCTGAGAAATTAGAAACGCTTTCGATTCTAAACGAAAAAGGGCAACTGGATAGGGATCTAGAACCCGATATTCCCGATGATGTCCTTTTACAGCTCCATCGCACCATGCTGTTGGCTCGCAAATTTGATGAGCGCCTGTTGAATCTGCAACGGCAGGGGCGCATCGGGACCTTTGCGCCGATCACGGGTCAGGAAGCCGCCCAATTGGGCACCATTGCTCATTTGCGGCCCACCGACTGGATGTTGCCAGCTTTTCGTGAAACAGCGGCTGAAATATGGCGCGGACGATCTCTTGAAAGCGTTATCCTCTATAACAATGGTTTTAACGAGGGAGTGGCGATCCCGGATGACCGCAATGATTTTCCCATCTCCGTTCCTGTAGGCTCTCAGATGATTCACGCGGTTGGGCTGGGCTGGGCTGCCAAATATCGGCAAACAGACGCAGTCGCCATGACCTACTTTGGCGATGGTGCCACCTCACAGGGTGATTTTCATGAAGCGCTCAATTTTGCAGCTGTTTACCAGTCACCGGTAATCTTTGTGTGTCAAAACAATCAGTGGGCGATCTCCATACCGGTGTCTCAGCAGACGCGATCGCAAACTTTGGCGCAAAAGGCTCTGGCATACGGAATGCCAGGCATTCAGGTGGATGGCAATGATATCTTGGCTGTCTATGCCGCCGCACAAGAGGCTGTCCAGCGGGCACGCAGCGGTGAAGGGCCCACGCTAATCGAGTGCGTCACCTATCGCTTGATGATGCACACCACTGCAGACGATCCCAAACGCTATCGGACCGATGAAGAAGTTGAACAATGGAGCCAACGCGATCCTTTGCCGCGCTTTGAAAAATATCTGCTGGACAAAGGGTTGCTTTCAGAAGAGAAGCGCAGCGCGGTTGAATCCGAAGTTTTAGAGGAGATTCAGGCCGCTATTGATAGTGCCGAAAAGCAAATGGAAACCATGGGGGATCCCATTGACATGTTCGATAATTTTTATGCCGAGATGCCGCCGACTCTGAAGGCCCAAAAAGAGGAGTTAACACGGGCGATAGCGACAACCGCCAAGGAGGGCAAAGATGGCTAAAATGACCATGGTTCAGGCCCTCAATCTGGCCCTGCAGCAGGAAATGAAAAAGGATGATCGCGTCATTCTCTTAGGGGAAGACGTCGGCGTTGACGGTGGCGTATTCAGGGTAACCGACGGTTTGATCACTGAATTTGGCGACCAGCGCGTGCTGGATACGCCGCTGGCTGAATCCGGCATTGTCGGTATGGCTATTGGTATGGCAGCCTATGGACTCAGACCGGTTTGTGAGATTCAGTTTTCCGGTTTCAGCTATCATAATTTTCACCAGATCGAAAATCATGCCGCCCGGCTGCGCTGGCGTTCGCGCGGTCGCTTTACCGTTCCACTGGTGCTCAGAACACCCTATGGTGGTGGTGTTAGAGCGCTTGAACACCATTCCGAAAGCCGGGAGGCTTATTGGGCCCACACACCGGGGCTTAAAATGGTCATTCCCTCCGGTCCGCGGAATGCACGCGCCCTGCTGGTCAGTGCCATACGGGACCCGGATCCGGTGATATTTTACGAATCCAAAGCGCTGTACCGGGCATTCAGAGAAGAGGTGCCCGACGCTGAAGAAACCCTGCCGATCGGTGAACCGCAGCTTGTCTCAGAGGGTCAGAATTTAACATTGATTTCCTATGGTGCCATGATGCGGCCCACCCTGGAAGCCGCCCGGCACCTGCAGGAAAAAGATGGTGTTGCCGCAGATGTCATCGATTTGCTGACCGTTTCACCCTTTTCAGAAGAACTTCTGGTCCAATCAGTTAAAAAAACCGGCCGGGCGGTCATCGTTCACGAAGCGCCCCGCAGCTTTGGGCCCGCTGCCGAAATCATCTCCCGTTTGATGGAAAAAGCGTTTTACTATTTGGAAGCACCCATCGAACGAGTTACAGGATATGATATCGTTATTCCTTTGTTTAACCGAGAGCAGGCCTATTTGCCCGATACCGAGCGCATATTGAGGGCTGCCAGAAAGGTGATGGCAGCTCAATAAGGTTTCAGGTGTCAGGTTTCGGGTGTCAGTCTTTGGCCCCAAGGGCCTAATTTTGGCCTTCGAACCTGTGGACAACAAGCATTTCGAGAGACATTTCAGGTTTCGATTGACATTAAGTGACCTGACACATGAACACTGAAACCTGACACCATATCACGCCGCTCTGCGGCGAAGGAGGAACATGTCCAGAGCATTTAAATTACCGGATTTAGGCGAGGGTGTGCATGAGGGTGAGGTGCTTGCCGTGCATGTCTCGGTGGGCCAAGAGGTCAAAGAGGGCGATATTATCCTGGAGGTCGAGACCGATAAAGCCGCAGTGGAAATTCCGTCGCCGTTTACCGGTACCGTGGTCGAGGTAATGGTTAAACCCGGCGATACGGTAAATGTTGGGGATGTGATGATGACTTTCAGCAATGGCGACGAAGCTGAGGCGGTTGAGGCGACCACATCCAAAGAGGCAGCAACAGAAACGGTTGACACGGCTGAAGTTATCCCCATGCCCGAAGCCGGCGAAAGAAAAGGGCCGGTGCCGGCATCACCGGCGACCCGCCGCCTGGCGAGAGAACTGAGTGTTGATCTCCAACAGGTCACTCCCACCGGGCCCGGGGGTGTGATCACCGCTGATGATGTCCGCGCTTTTGCCGAAAAGGGACCGGATGCGGCCGGCCCGCCGGTTGTCACTGAAGTGACACCGGCGGATGATACGGCTGATTTGATCATTCCATCTCCGACCCTGCCCGATTTTACCCGCTGGGGCCCGGTCGATAGGAAACCTTTCCGCTCCATCCGCCGCGCGACAGCCAAGCAGATGGTGATTGCCTGGTCTCAAATACCCCATGTGACCAGCCAGGATGAGGTGGATATCACCAAGCTGGAGGCCTTCCGTCAGAAACACAAGGCTGATATTGCGGCTGAAGGCGGCCGCCTGACGATGACGGTCTTTGCCATCAAAGCGGTTGCCACCGCGCTTAAAATGTATCCGCAGTTTAATGCAACTCTGGATGTGGCTGCCGGTGAGATTGTTTACAAAAATTATTTTCATATCGGCGTTGCCGTCAATACGGAAAACGGTTTGATTGTGCCCGTGATTCGCGATGTTGACCGCAAAAGCATCAAAGAGCTTGCCATCGAATTGCACGATCTGGTCGAGCGCACCCGCTCCCGCAAAGTTGCGCTCGAGGAGCTTCAGGGTGGGACATTTACGATCACCAATGCCGGTGCCATGGGGGGCGGCTATTTTGCGCCGATTATTAATCATCCAGAGGTGGCTATTATGGGCATGGGCCAGGGTCGCCTGCAGCCGGCGGTGATTGATAAAGGAGATGGTGAGCACGAAATCGTGCCGCGTTTGATTATGCCGATTGTGCTGTGTATCGATCACCGCGTGCTGGATGGCGCCGATGCTATTCAGTTTCTCAAAACGGTGATTGAAGCGCTGGAAGATCCGGATGAGCTTCTCATCTCCATGATCTAATTTCCGGCCCAAAATGGTCTTTTTTCGCAATCTCTTTGTCAATCATCGGGATTGTATTGTGCGGCGTACGCTTAAGTACGCCTCCGCCCAATCCCGATGATTTCCGCGACCTTGCAAAAAAATCCTCATTTTGGCCTCGGAAATAGGTTTTATAAATCATCATTGTTCTTATGGGCTGTTTCTTTCTTAAATGCTATTTTCATCATCCTTCTCGTTTTGTAATAAAAAGCACATTTCTAAACGCAAACTGTATAACATTTATTTCCAAATTTTGTTGTATGAAAATCTACAATGACTATCTCGATTGTAGGGTGCCAGATCGATCTTAAAACGTGTATCACACAGCCATAAATGGGACTATGTTATAAACTAGACTGTTTGCTAGTAAAACACTAGTCTGCTAAATCTATAATAATTTCGGTTAACAAAGTGTAGCCAGGTGGTGATATCATATTTGCAGAATTTAATTTTTACCTTATTTTATAAATAGGTTAAGAAAGAGCCTATCTGAATTGTAGAGAATATTATCGATATAGGATCTCTAATGATAGGTTGAGTTGAAAACTTAACATATTGTTCGAGGGCTCCCGCAACAATGTGCGGGATTTCACGCCTATTTTTATGAAAATTAAGGTGTTCAAAAGGCGCAATTCAATCCGAAAGCGGAGCGTTCACGATAGCACGTGAGCATTTTGGATTGGATTGCAACACAGCCATCGGACAAAATATGAAGTTTTTCTTGGAGAATGAAATGGTAATGGGTGAGTTGTCACAGGAAACCGAATTGCTGGTCATTGGCAGCGGTCCGGGCGGCTATGCGGCCGCTTTTCGTGCCGCCGACCTGGGTATGGATGTGACCATGGTGGATGCCGCCCAGCGGCCCGGTGGGGTGTGCCTGTTTAAAGGCTGCATTCCTTCCAAAACGTTTCTTTATCTTTCCGAATTGATCTATGACGCCCAGCGCGCCGAAAGCATGGGAATTACCTTCGGTAAGCCCCAAATCGATCTGAAGGCGCTGCGTGAATGGAAGGCCAGTGTTATCGATACGATGGCCAACGGTCTGGTCAGCTTGAGCAACCGGCGCGGTGTTCAATTGCTGCAGGGGCGGGCCCAATTTGAAAGCTCCAATACAGCAAGATTGCACGATTGCGAGGTCAGCCATATTAAATTTAAACACGCCATTATTGCCACCGGTTCGCGGCCGATTCCGTTTCCGGGCACCGAATTCAAACCTGGCGGACGCATCATGAGCTCCACCGGTGCCCTGGCACTGGCGGATGTGCCTCAGAACCTGCTGATCATCGGCGGCGGATATGTCGGCCTGGAGCTTGGCACGGTGTACGCAGCGCTGGGCAGCCGGGTGAAACTGGTTGAACTTGAAGACCGCCTGCTTCCGGGTGTTGATACAGATCTGGTTGAGCCCCTGCATCGCCGGCTTACCACTATTTTTGAGTCCATTCATCTGAAAACCAAAGTGGCTTCCATGCAGGAAACAGATGCCGGGGTGGCGGTCGCTCTGGAAGGGGATGTCGAGACGCCCGAGCAGACGTTTGATCGGGTACTGGTGGCCATCGGCCGCAAGGCTGCTTCCGACGATATCGGTCTGGAAAACACCCAGGTGGAACTGGATAACCGGGGATTTATCAAAGTCGATGAGCAGCTGCGCACCACAGATGAGCGCATCTTTGCCGTCGGGGATGTGGCCGGCGGTTTAATGCTGGCGCACAAGGCCACCCGTGAAGGCAAGGTGGCGGCCGAGGTAATCGCCGGGCAACCTTCTGCCTTTGACGTGCGGGCCATCCCGGCGGTGGTCTACACCGACCCGCAGATTGCCTGGTGCGGTCTGACCGAAGAACAGGCCCGCGCCGAGAACATACCCGTTAAAGTCCAGCGCTTTCCCTGGAAATTTTCCGGTCGCGCCACCACCATGGGTGCACCCGAAGGACTGACCAAAATTATGGTTGATCCGGACAGCGGCCGGATCGTCGGTGTGGGGATATGCGGCCGTGATACGGAAGGGCTAATTTCAGAGGGGGTTTTGGCTATTGAAATGGGCGCCCTGGCTGAAGATATGGCCTTGAGTATTCACCCGCATCCAACCCTATCGGAAACCGAGGGCGAAGCCGCCGAGATGTATCTGGGCAGCGCAACACACATTCTGTCAAAAAAAATCCAGTCCTAGTATTTTTCACATACAGATCATTTTCCCCTTGACTTGGATGGGGTGGAGGCATATAATTAGCTTATTAGCATATACTAATATAGAACTATGGATAAAGTCGAAAAGCTGGTTGATATATTCAAAGCACTGTCTGATCCGACGCGGCTACGATTGGTGA
This sequence comes from Desulfobacterales bacterium, assembly GCA_030066985.1. Taxonomy (NCBI): domain Bacteria; kingdom Pseudomonadati; phylum Thermodesulfobacteriota; class Desulfobacteria; order Desulfobacterales; species Desulfobacterales bacterium. The sequence continues at coordinate 229 of JASJAN010000077.1, read as the reverse complement.
AGTTGCTAAACGATTGCCCGCCAGGGGTTTGCAAAGGTGGGCCGCTATGCGTCAATGCGCTGGCAAACCAGCTCGGAGTGACCCAATCGGCTGTATCACAGCATTTGCGCATCCTGAGGCAGGCGGGTCTGGTTAGTGGTGATCGCCGTGGGTCCTTTATGCACTATTCGCTCGATCCGGATGGACTCAAAAAATACCGCGAAGCGCTGCGAGAAACGCTGGGCGATGA
>JASJAN010000076.1 GCA_030066985.1 Desulfobacterales bacterium | reverse complement strand
CTCCCGCTGAAACATTTTGGGTCAGGCGCAGCAGCTCTTTGTCATAAATGGTTACCTTTGACAATGCCCGGGCGTTATTGAACCAGGCTTGATACAGGGTCTGCTTATCATAATCGCTGGCAGCATTGGCAAAGACTTTTTCATCCAGATATTCGCTGAGCAGCACACGGTTTTCAAAGCGTTTCATGAAGTAATCAAACGGATAACCATTTTCTTCAAGGGAAGCCTTCAAGCCCGCCCGATCAAGTTGTTTTTGGGTCAAAAATTCCGCCAACTCTTGATCGACTGTCTGGGCATCAACCCGATAGGCCGCACGCTGGACTTCCTGCATCTGAATGCCTTCAGTGATCAGGCGCGAAACAACCTGGGCCTTTAAACTATCCAGCAACGTTTTGCCCTGATCAGAAGCAAAAACGTTTTCACCGTATACCTGTTGATATCGTTTTTGGGCAAAGGCCAACTCGGTGTTGAAATCAGAGCGCGCGATATCCCATCCGCTGACAGTGGCGATGTATAATTTGGCACGCGAGGCTGCAAGGGTTTCTTCTTTTTTGATCTGGTCAGCAGTTAAAATTTTATCGACCCGGGCCGGATACCCGCTGGCGGTGATCGATGATGCCAGTTGGTTGACGTCTTTTATCTGTTTGCTATCAAAATAGACTTCTGCTACGCCACCGGAAACATCAACAATGATATCCTGGATACCGGCATAACCGGCGAGGCTGCCTTTGATGGTTGAAATACACCCGGAACAGGACATATTGTCGACCCGGAAAATGACCTTAGATGTACCCTCTGGGATTTCAACCGATTTGGCTGCTGGAGTTGTTTGTTTGGCATTTACCGCATTATCAGTTGCCGGATAGGATTCGGTTGCGGTCTGTTCTGATTTATTCGCCTGCACACGATCATGTGTCAGAACAAATATTCCCACTGCAATGAGGGCCAACAGGGGAAGCCCGACAACGATCTTATTGGTAGCGATCCATTTAATCAATTTCATATCCTTATACCTCCATTTGATAGACGCGTATCGTTGGATTTTTATAAATTTGCCCTGATGGGCCTGTGTACGAGTTGTTATTTAACGGGAAAAACGAACGGATCAAATGATCAGGGAAAGATGTGCGATGTAAAGGGGAATCTGATCGGAAACCATCTCAAAGGACAAAAACTGCCATGGTTTGGATTCCGATTCAAATTGGGCAGTTATGTCAACAAGCGCCACATTTGTCGCATAAAATGTTTGCGAATATCCCATCTCAGGCGAGGGCTGAACGGGTTTTGCTTCCTTCAGGGGATCATTTAACAAACCACAGAACAGATCATTGCACTCTTCACAGCATTTTTTAACGGGCTGCGCAAAATTAATAATGTTGTTGTGGTGCATAGATTCACCACAGCAGATAACCGGTGGGCATGGGGGCACAGCGATGGCAGCGCCTGTCATAAAATTCATCCCCAGCAGGCATACTGAAAGGAGGAGGGCTATTTTAGTTGTCAGTCGGTTCATGTTAACATCCGAGTAGCATCCATTCGCGTAATGGATATATTATACCCTACTAGATTGGTCAAGTATAGTTTTTATTCTGATATGGACACTAATTTTGAAACTAAAGTGCCATTGTTCCAAAAAGGATATTAATGCGCGGTGGGGCTGTATAGGATATGCGCCATTCAGAAATGGATGCGGATGAATTAGTTCGACTTTGAGTGGTTGGATTTGGGATTAGACTGCGAGATTGCCAGCAAACTTTGCTGAGTATACTCGTAGGATATGGTTACCGGTATGGTTTTGCCCAATGCATCGGCCACCACCGATACGCCTTTATAGGATAGCAGTTGACGCGTGTTAATGTCATAATCGACTTCAACATGGGGCGCAAAAAGCCTGAGAAACCAGTTATCCATTTCAATCCGAATCTGAATACGATCGTTTTCGACGCTTTTTTGATAAATGCGGACATCATACTGGTCCATCTGAGCCGGCAGCACCAATTTTGCCGGGATAACCTCCCCTTTGGCCAATTTATCCAGATTATTGACGATAAAAGGATAAAATCCCTGACCGACGATCTGATCGGATTGGCGCTGGATAATTTTTTCTTTTCGATCAGATTCCGGTGTCTTTTTGCTATAGATCGATATTCGGTCCGCCATGACCAGGGCGCCATCATTATATTGGAGACGCTCATCTATAAAATCATAACTCCCGAACTGCGCCCCCTCTGAGAAATCTGAAACTAACTCGCCGATTTTGTTAAGATCAGCGTCATAATAGGTCGTATTCATGGTCGCGATGCGATTGCTGTTGTATTTGACGATATGCTCTTCAAAGAAAACGACATTGCCGTCTGAACCGACAGCTGTGCCGTGTATGTGTTCCATATCTGCCATGGATGGCAATACCGCAAGCATCAATAGAACCATAGTCAGAAGGGATGCTCTTGCTACAGCGATTAAGTTTTTCATGGAGAACCTCTTGTGACCAGTCAATTTATGTTGCTGCTCATTTTACTGTTTATGAGAATGATATGGTAGGTACGAAAAATTTGATGTCAAATGAAACAGAAGACGATGTAACCCGTCATGGGTTTGATCCTAATTGAAACCCAGGGACAATCATTTTACTGTCAGGCAGGTGTCGGTTTGGGTTATAAAAATGGTTTTAAATTATGATGTTAGCGACGCACTGCCGCAATGGGTGGTATTTTTTTTCACACCCTGGTTGGCATTGCTTTCCATAGCGGTATGAAAATTTTTTCATATATTATTGATATTATTAAAAATTCTTGACAAAGAAAATATCAAGCGGTATACAATCACTGTCCCTATGACGACGCGTCGATACGATTGGGCAGTGACCATCCGTGAATCGAGCCGTCTGAGTTCTTTAAACCAGAAACACCTGTGTGGAGACACCCGATCCCATATGATCCCAAAACGCCAAAAAACAGTCACCCGCCTGCACCCCAATAAACCCCAAATCCGTCATCAAAAACATCCAAAAGTGCCGGTGGTAGATCGCCGGTCCGGGATCGATCGACGCCAAGCACCGGCTAACCGTTATTTTTTAGAAGGTGGCGTTGAAAGAAGGAGCTGGAAAGAAAGAAGATTTTTATGGTACATGACGGAGTAAAACCGATGCGAAGAATAAGAGAATTCAATAAAAAATTAAAAGTGCCCAAAACCCCGACTATTGACCAGAGAGACGATCACAAAATCGTTGATCGGCGCTCGGGCCCGGCAGATCGGCGCCAAAACCATACTTTCATTTTAAAAGACAGGCGCAGTGGAATTGCTGACAGACGCAAGAGAAATAGCTTCAGGCCCTAAAGCTACCGCTTGGTGGTATTCAGAAAAGCGCTTTAGCCGGGTAAAGAAACCTGCCGCTTAGCCTCAGATTGTTCATTGATCTACCGGATGAAGACTATCAACTGCTAGGCTTTACAAGTCTGCCGAATTTCAATGGCTTGTCAATCACCTCACTGTCAATCACCAGACGATCATTTTCCATACGGATGCTGCGGGCTTTTTGGAGCGCATTTAAAAAACGTTCTTCCTGTTCCATGACCACTTGTGGGCATACTCGCCGAGTTGATCCGATGGGGCCCACGGTAAAAGATCTAAAACCCGATCGAAAATTGGCAAAATAGCGATTACATCCACCCCACCCTGCGATCCGATCATTTCCTTGAAACCGTATGGTTGATTGTACGCTGTCGATCACCGCATTGCCATCGATTTCCTCCAGCACCCAATCGGTACTCCTAAACGCATCGACACTCATTTGCAAATTAGTCGTTTGACTGCAAGCAATGACCAAGGACAAAACCGACAGAATGACAAAACATTTGGGCTGCATTAAAAGAGCCTTTCATAATATGGATGATGTTTTTTGGCAGGAATATAACAGTGAGTCAAGATCAGGTCAATTGGCAAACGATGGCAGTGCAACGCTGCTTTTGACAGGACAACATTCTTCTTTACGTTGTGCTTCTTGCTATAATCCTGGTAATATGTTAATATTGTTAAATATATCACTAGAAGCAGTTTCTTGGCTGAAGCAATTCATCGAACCAAAGGAGAATATGATGCAAACCAATAAGGTGGTGGCGCGATTTAAAGACGGCTCATTGCTGAAAGGTCAAACCAACGATTTCTTCCCCAACAAGTCCAGTTTTCATTTACAAACGCTCAACGGCGAGACAAAAACCATCGATGTGGAGCAACTAAAGGCCTTTTTCCTGGTCAAAGATTATGACGGCAACCAGGATTATAATGAAGAATATTCGGATGAAGTATCCGGAGCGGGCCGCAAGATACAGGTTACATTTTCCGATGGCGAAACCATCACCGGCTTCACATTGGGCTATTCACCGGATCGTCAGGGTTTTTACATGACACCGGCTGACGTCAAAAGCAACAATGTCCGCATTTTCGTTGTTAAATCAGCCAGCGAAAAAATCGAATTTGTTTAAGCACAAACGCTTCCTTCCTAAAAGCGCGCAGCCCGATGGGCTGATTTGGCGACCGCTGAGATCAACACTATGATGTTACAGGTGTTTTGGGATTCTTTCTAAATCTATCGCTTGCGCATTTCTGCGAATAACCGTATTCTCTCTCCAGATTATCGTTGGGCTCTTTAGAACGGCCACACCGAATATCATCGTCTCACCTGATCCGGGCAGTCGACATGAAGACAGAAGATTTGGGCAACTTAAGAATTTTGAACTGGCTTTTCAAACCAGCGGGGTGGATGATGGAAAGCCGGCTTCGGCAGTGGCTTATGAACCCAGTCAAAACACTCAAAGGTGCCGATATACAGCCGGGCCAGCGCGTTTTAGAGGTGGGGTGCGGTACGGGATTTTTCACCATCCCCGCAGCAAGGCTGATCGGCAATCAAGGCCACCTGGTGGCAATGGATGCGCTAGCGGATTATACCAAACGAGTAACAGAAAAAGTAGTGGCCGCCGGGTTACAAAACGTCACGGTGGTAAAACGGGATGCGCTTGAAACAGGATTGGATACGGCAACTATCGATAAAGCGCTGTTGTTTGGCGTACTTCCCTGGCCCGCCCTGCCCTTAAACCGGCTGTTGCCGGAAATGCATCGTGTCATAAAGCCAGAGGGGAGCATGGCGGTATGGCAATTTCCTATTAGCGGTTGGGTGCCCAGGTTGATCCTTCAATCAGGCTTATTCACATACCTTAACAAACAAAACGGTGTTTATAGCTACAGGCGATGTTGAGCCTTAGCAGGCACCGTATAAGCAAAAAGATGGCTGGCTTCAGGGTTGTTTTTTTGAATGGTTCTGTCCAGGTAAGTGGGCAAGTCTTTCCAGTTCTTCATCATAGCGCGCGCTCATATTTTGCCAGGCAAATTTGCTCATGTGATTTGAAAGCTGTCGGCGAAGCTCTTGAAACTCGCTGTGATGAGTGATCAGGTGGGTTAACTTTTGTACCATATCTTGCATGTTCTCGTATAGAACCGCAGAATGATATTGTGTTGGGATAATTTCCGGATAAGCCAGTCTGGCCGGCAAAAGCGGAACACAACCAAAGCGCACGGCTTCAACCACCGCTATGCCAAAATTCTCCTGCCGGGCAGTGCTAATGACAATCGCCCCCCGCTGAAGCCATTGAATGTATTCTTCCCGCGATTGGACATACCCATATTGCACAATTCGCTGCCCGTATCGTTCACGGGCACGCTCGAAAGCTTTGGGAACCGCCTGAAAGTTTTCACCCAGAAGCGCGAGCTGAAATTCCACCCCGTTTGACAGTACCGCATCCAGGACATGAAAAAATTGTTCAGGGCTTTTGTCAAATTCCCAGCGATGATTCCAAATAATCAAGGGGGGAAACTCCCAGGGTGCATCAACATTGCGTATCTCTTCTGCTGGAATCCGACATCCAGGATGTAAAATAGCTGCCTTTGCACGTAACCTGTCCACCAGCCACAGGGGCCGATACTCGGGCATCATTTTTAAAAAACCTGGAAGACGGGCAAAAAAAGCATCGCGGTGGGTTTGGGAATTAAACAATATCCTGTCAGCTGCCAAGGCTGTGGTGATATCGGTGAAGCCGAATTGATAATCCATGTGCTCACCCGGGGCCAGCGGATAAGTGAGTTGGGTTTCGTGAAAATAGGTCAGCGTCGGTGGGCAGGCATCTTTGGACAGCGCCTTGAAATCAGATAGGCTCATCAGACCTGTCGTCAACAAGCCATCATAGCTTTCTAGAGACGGAACTTTTTTGATGAAATATAAAGCCGCGCCCCGCATACGCCATTTCCAGAAGCGGGCCGGCAGGGTTACCAGGTCAATTTGATGCTGCGAATGGGAAATCAGACCCTTGGCAAACTCGCGATGGGATCCGCCAAAAAAAGGTTCCAGGAATAAAAATTTTAATCGGGACTTTACCATCAAACGCCCATCTATTGGGGCTACCATTCACTGGACAGCCGCCTTTTGACCTCATCCCATTTGGATTCCATGCTTTTGACGGCATCAAGGGCCAGGTCCAGATGCGCTGTCATGTATTTTGAAAAAATCCGTTCCTGCTTTTTCTTGTCCTTTACCCCATCTATTTGAAGCGGCATATCCGAAACCAGCATTATGGATCCGATCGGGACTTCATAGCGGTAGGCCACTGAAAACAGGGTTGCCAGCTCCATGTCTATGGCCAGTATTCGCTGATTGCGCAAATAATCGACAAAGGTCTTGTCAAACTCCCACAGGCGTCGATCTGTAGTGTACATAATGCCGCAGCGCGGCAGTCGCCCGCTCTGGCGAACCGCACCAATGCAGTAAAGATTAACGGAAGAAGCCGGTATGGCCGGAAACCCCTTGGGCAGATAATGATTGCTGGTCCCCTCACCGCGAATGGCCGCCGAAGGAACGATAAAATCACCCTCTTGCAGCACGTCGTCAATACCGCCGCACATGCCCACCATGATCACGGTTTTCAGATTGGGCAGGTAGGCCAGGCAGTTGACCACCAGAGCAGCCTGGGGCGAGCCAATGCCGAAATCGATCATGCTGCAGTTAATGTCTTTGGCGTTGACAATCCCAAAGTTGCCCTCGGAATAGACGCCTTTTGTCTTCTGTTTGAAGTGCATGATATATTTTTTGAAATTCGTAATCAGGATATGATCACAAATGTCCTCCATACGGCAATTTGTATATCGTTCCAGCGTCTGCTTGATGTATTCGTTTTCATTGAGTGGCATTTTCGGCTCCTTGTGCCCCCATCAAAAGCACTTTTCGGATGGGTGGCCTGCTGAATCTCCGTATTCACCCGGATGCATCAATTAAATAACAGCGGCAAAATTAGAATCGTTTCACTTAATCTTATCAGACAGTCGTTGTCAAATCCAATCAAAACAACCCAATCCTCGGAAATGAATCGGATTTTCGCTTGAGAAACCGCCACCTGAAAAAATTCCCACTCCTTTTGTCCATATCTGACAAAACCAGATGATATCGTTAAGGCAGTTTGAATATCAAATCACCGCCTAACAGCCCTGAAAGGAAACAAAATGAAAACCCACAACAATTCAGTGCCGAGCGCTGCCTTAACTAAGCTCAAAAACACAATCCGGGTATTGCCCTACCTGACGATCATGGGAATGATCTGGGGCTACCTGGCGGCTGCGGTTTCAGGGGTGATCATCGGACTGCTGATTGCCGCGGCAGCCAGTATTATCATCGGCACCACAAGCAAAATGGTCAGTAATCGCTCACAAAACGGTGCGGTCGATATGCGTGCTAAACCACCCGTAAAAATAATTTTTCGTACTTAACGGGCTCAATCCGCCGGAGGCGGACTAAACAGGCCAACCAATAAAATTAAATAAGCTTTTAGCAATGGAGGATATATGGATTGTCAAAAATTGGGACAGCGGGAAGCCGCAGCCATTCTGGCAAAGGCCTGGAACAACCTGGATGCATCTTTACTTGAACCTTACATTGCGGATGACATTATTTTTTGGTCCCAACAGGCGCTCACCGACATGACCGGTAAAAATGCCGTCATGGCCCATTTGAACACCGAAATGGAGTCTCTCCGCAAGTCATCCCACGATCGGGTATTTGCCGAATTGGGAGAAACCAAACCCTATCCACTGTCACCCGGTATCCCCGAGCCCTGCGTCATCCTAGCCCATGGCGATCGCAACAATGTCAGGGCCCTGGCCTTGCTCAGACTGGAATGTGGCAAAATTAACAGCATCGGCATCTGTTCTGATGCGCCACATCCGTCAACAGCCAGACGCACGGGAGAATATCCGCATTAGGACGGTCCAGATGCAGGTTTGTGAAACACCCGTACCCTGAGTATCATATTTCAAACGATGAGATTCAGGCTATATCTGCTTGACTCCGAAAAAAAATCTTTGTTAAAAACGAGATGACGGCATGCCTTTGCGACCGTCGAATTCGTGGAGAACTGCCATAAAAATGAACAGAAAAATTTCATATCCACACCGTGTTCGGATGGCGGCTCTGATTCTGGCGATAATGGCTGCAGCGACCCCTCTATTGGCTCAGCCGGTGATCGAAAACGCCATTTATTATACGGATTTCTGGTATGATAACCCTCTGGGCTGGCCGACTGGGCACCACTTCGTGGCCTGTGCAAAGGTGAAAGGCGCCAATCCCATCACAGTGGAAGCTGAAGATCAAAGAGGTGGAATCGTATCTTTGCCTCACGACCACGGAAATTGGTACTGTCGGTTTGTTGAAGGTGAGTTGATTGGGGGTGTTCTGAGGATAACGGCTACAGACGTTAATGGCGCCAGCGCAAAGAAGCAGTCAACCCATTTGGATCAACCCAGAATAATCCGGGCCACGCGCAATATAGACTTCAGTAACGAAACCGTTTCGCCGGCAATATTCTGGGATCCGAATATGGACGCCGAAGGATACTATGTCAGAATCTACCAAACGTCGACACAGAAAGAGATTTTTCGCAGCCCGCCTCTGAGCAGCACGACTTACCAGCTTCCCGGACCCATTTTAAATGCCGGAACAAGCTACGTGTTTCGCATTCTGGCTCATGATTACGACGCCTGCGACCAGCATGTTTCCGGTTTATGTGTTGAAAACCGGTCGAGCACCTTTAGCCGTGTATTCGTTCCCCGGACCGATTGATAGGAATTATCAAAATCGATTCCAGGATAAAATAGCCCCTGCGATACGGCGTTCAAAACAGGTTCATTCGTTCTCATCCAGGCAGACGCTGGACCATTTGCTGACCCTGAGGCAGCTATCGCGACGCTCGTCCGCCTGCCGTCGATCCTGCCCGCTCCTTCGCTCCTTACCGCCCGTGTCAAAATAGTCTGAATCATACACAGCGCGTCTTTCATCTCCGGATCGGCGATCAACATATGGATCAGCGAGTCTTTCATCCGATGAATACATGCGCCCTCCTTTTATTTATCATTATTTTATTATGCTAAGCACCATGCCCCAAAAAGCAATGGCAACGCTCACGGGAGATGCACGAGCATTGTTGTATTTTGCACGAATATGCGGTACGGGTGTGTAGGTCAGAAGTCAGAAAACAGAGAACAGATCGGGCATTTTTTTCCACTTTTTCCGATCTGTATTCTGTCGTCTGAACTCTGTCTTCTGAAAACTGACACCTGACACCCGCCTGCGCGGACGTAGCCGCTACGGCGCGGCGAAGGCCCGAAACCTGAATTTTTATATGAGTAACCAAAAGCAAAAATAATTTATAGAAAAGGAGAGGTTGAAGATGCCTGACACAAACAAGATAGTTGACGGTTTTCGTTTCATGCCGCCGGCTCTGGGTGCTTGGATCGGTAAAGACATTCCCGATCAACCTTATAGCGGCAAAATTCCCTGGTCAGCGCTTGACAAGCCGATCAAAGAAACCACCTTCACACTGGTAACCACTGCCGGTATCAACATGAAATCTGATCCGCCGTTTAATATGGAGCGCGAAAAAAAAGAGCCCGCCTGGGGCGACCCAAGCTATCGCCAGATTCCGCGAACCGCAACTGAAAATGATATCGAGGTCAGCCACCTGCACATCAATACCGCATATATCACAGAGGATATCAATGTGATGCTGCCGCTGACACGCTTTGCGGAATTTGAAAAAGAAGGGGTTATCGGTAAGCTGGCACCCACTTGCTACTCTTTCTACGGTTTTCAGATGGATGCTACGGCGCTGCTGTCTGAAAGTGCACCGCAAATGGCCGCTCAGATGCGGCAGGAAGATGTGGAGGCCGTGCTGCTCACACCCGCCTGACCGTACTGCTGCCGGTCCGTGGGACAGGTCGCACATTATTTGGAGGCACAGGGTCTTGCAACTGTAACCCTGACGAACACACCTGAATTTCACCGGGAAGTCGGTATTCCACGAGTGGCCGCAATTGAACACCCCTATGGACGCCCGGTCGGACAGGTTCACGATCGAGACGGCCAAAGGCAAGTGCTTTTGCAAGCCCTGTCTGTTTTTGAAAAAGCAGAAACACCCGGGCAGGTCTTCAATCTACCGTTTACCTGGCCGGAGGAACCCAAACATACCGACTGGCAACCACCGGAAATATCGCCCATCATTAAACTGCATTTGGATGAGATTAAAGCCCTGGGGGCTAAACTCCGCAAAAAGCAATCATAAAGAGGTTGAGCCCGTTACCCGTTAGCCCGTTGGCCGGTGAGAGAAAAGAGATTCCGCCTTTCTGTACGGGCTCAATCCGCCGGAGGCGGACTAAACCGGCCAACCTGAATGGGAGTACTGACATGCCCGTTGCTAAGATCGGAAACCTAAGCTTTTACTATGAGCTTATCGGGCAGGGTGAGCCCCTGGTGATGATCAGAGGCGTGGGCAGCAATGTGGACCACTGGTACGATCAGGTGCCGACTTTGTCCAAAAAATTTCAACTGCTGGTCTTTGATAACCGCGGTATCGCCCGCTCGTCGGATCCCGGCGGCCCCTTTACGATTCAGGATATGGCCGCAGACACCATTGCTTTGATGAAGGCCGCGGGCATCAAAAGAGCCCATGTGTTGGGCTATTCCATGGGAGGTATGATCGCGCAGGAAATGGCCCTGAATTTCCCTCAAACCATCGCAGGGCTCATTCTGGCGGCCACTGACTGTGGCATCTCGCAGCGCATTAAGGCAAAGCCGGAAGCCACCCACCTGTTTAGTGAAATGATCCGTCTGGGCACCAATGAGGCCAAACTAGCGGCAGCCCATTGCCTCTTTGCGAAGCAGACATTTGAAACCAATCCGCAGGTCATTCAGCGCTACGCCGATGTTTCGCAGCGATTTCCCGCTCCGCAGAAAATGCTCGCCAAGCAGTGGGCCGCAGTCACGCAGCATGATGCCTGCGATCGACTGGCGCACATTGCTTCACCCACCCTTGCCATCACCGGCTCCGAGGACGTGCTGATTCCACCGCAAAACGCGGCCCTGCTAGCACAAAAAATACCCGATGCCCAAATGGTTTCCATTGATGGCGGCGGCCACCTGTTTTTGATCGAACAGCCACGGCAGTTCAATACAGCGGTTATCAATTTTTTGGAGGGACTAACTACATAGATAGGACAGGGGACAGAAGTCAGAAGACCCGTCTACGCTCTGGCGAGCTTCGCCGCGACAAGTCGCCGTGGCAGGCCCGTCTTTGCTTTACCAAGCTTTCATCTTCGCTTTAGCATGCCATGCCGTGACAAGACGCCGCTTTTTAGGTAATCAAGGTAACAAATAAAAAATATTTTCTCTTTGTGATATATCGAGATATCTTCAATCCTGAAAACCAACGGCGGACCACAACATATTGTGTCCGCCTTTTTCTTAAAGGAAATCTATGGAGGAAAGGTTTGGATAAGAAATCCATAAAATTTTGCTACAGAACTTACTCTTTATAAGGCTCAATTCGGTTTGCTTGCATTGTGTATCCGATGTTTATCGCAGCCGAGCCATCAACCAAATAAAGATCTCTAACCACAGATTTTACCGATATCTCCCCACTTACCCAGACCGGCTCATACATCGATTTGAGCCTGTAACCTTCTTTTCCGACTATGTTTACATGAACAATCTGATTGGGGGGCGGAGGCGGTACATGAATGCACGCCCCGACGTATGGTACCAGAAGAAATTCTTTGACCTTGGTCTCGAACATTTCCAGCGGTAGGAGATAGCCTGGAATCCGGACCCGTTGACCGTTGAGCTCTTCAACGATTGATGTTTGGAGTATCTTTCGCTTTGCCATCAGCTCCTTTATGTCAATTCCCGCTTTTTTCAGCTCTGGTATGGCTTGGTCGATTTCCTGGTAGTATTCTTCCGTTTCCGGCCCTCTCTCTGGTAGGTTATCGAGTGTATTGATGACCCAATAGACCATGTTTTTTTGTTCATCGGTTAACTTCGCCAGCGGATCTTCAGATAAAAGGTGCGCAGGCACTAAATCCTGCCACGACAGCTTGCGAACCTGTTCAGCAAAAGCAGAAAGATAAAATAATGTGCAAATAATGATTAATATCGGAATGAATTTTTTCATTATCTGTTCATAATTTCGTATTCGTATCGTCATGCCATCTGCGGGTGAGTAACGATAAATTTGATATTTCGGAAGCGGTCTCTGTCAGCACCGTTTAATGCACTTACAAGCTGATCGTTTATGGTAATAGAGCCTTTCTGCGGCGTGACAACGTCTGCGATCAAGCTGAGCAGCATACTCTTTCCACTGCCGCTTGGCCCTTCGATGAAGACACGCTCTCCTGATCGGATCCTCTATTTCTCTATGCTCAAAACAGGATCGCGGCTGCCGCCCCATGAGAAGCACATTCCTGTCATCTCGATGGCTATCGATGCGTCGAGTCTTTCTGCCATTAGCCTTCCGAAAAATCCTGTTCCATACAGAAGAAACGAAGATTTAAAATTTAATCCTGTGGCTTTGGGCGGTCAGTTCCAGAGCGGTTTGTTTCTTCTCGGTCAGGAGCTGCACTTCGATGTGTTCGATGCCCGGAAAAGATTGAATCAACATCACATCCATCTGTGACAGCTTTCCGGGATTCTTGCAAGCAAACTGGTATTCCGAATGGAATTCGCTATGGCGTTCGTGCTCGTCTTCATGTTCTTTGTGATGTTCTTGATCGTGGTCTTTGTCTTTTTCGTGCTCGTGTTTGTGCGCGGCATCTGCATCATGTTCGTCATGGTGTTCGATATCTGTTTTCACTGAAGATTTAGAAAGCCGGCATTGTGCTTCAGAGGACGGTATGAAAAGTTTTGAACCGTCTTCCAGTTTTTCAATCGCATTTCTGACGCTATCTTTTTGTTCGGGCGTTCGCGGTTGATGTTCAAATCCAACGATATTCGCGGCCGGGCTGGTAAATTCCAGGTGAATACTGGTTCCTTCCACAGCCGCATTCAGATGGGCAATGCCATGCACATGAGCATCATGATGACGCTGTTCTCCAGCCCAAGTATTTGACGAAGTTGCCGCAAGCATGCTTGCGAATACAAGGATACATACTGACAGGATATGTTTTCGAAAGATTGGTTTTTTCATGGTAACGCACTCCTTATTCTGAAACTGATGGTTGATAAACAGTTGCGGGTTTTGCCGTATACGCAGCCAGGCCAATGCCAGATGCAACGAAGGCATGCACCACGCTACACAGCAGAACACGCCTTCTTTGCGCATCAAGTATCTTGGGCCATATTTACATACTTTTTTTCTTCATCTCCTTGCCGCAGCACATCAGGGGAATGCTACAGGCGTCCTCCGATCAGGTACTGCAGGAGCAGGCGTTTTTTACCTGCAATTCAAGTCCGCAGGTATTGCATTGATACAAGTCACCTTCTTTCATGTCACAGCAATTTGCCATGGCGTAACCTCCTACGCTTGTTATTCGGGGGCGATTGGTCGCCCTTTACAGCTTTTTCTATTTCGTTTGACGTTTTTCGCAATTTTTGCAGATTCCGTCTATGCGGACTTCCACTTTATCAATTCGGCCGGGGTAAGTCTTCCACAAAGGTTCGGTGTCGACCACCAGACTCTCCGGGCTTAAACAATCCATCTGTCCGCAATCTTTACAATAAAAGTGAGGGTGCGGTTTGTGGTAATCATTTGGGGCCAGGCCGTAATAAAATGCCCTTCCACCCGTGCTGATGCGTTCAACAACGTCGTGCTCCACCAACAGGTCAAGAATGCGGTAGACGGTCACCCGGTTAATCATGTTGCCCCGTTCCAGGATTTTATAGATGTCGCTTGCGGAAAGGGGAAATCTGTTGTTTCCTACAACTTCCAGAACACGCAGCCGATTGGGTGTCGCCTCTAAATCTGCTCCTGACAACAAATCTTCATAATCGCATTGATGGCACATAGGTTATCCTTATTTATGGTCTCAGGCCTTTACTCTTTATTTGCGCATAGCAAATCGTATCTTCTCCACCACTAAGGAAATCAGGAAGAAGATACCGGAAACCGCTATAATCGAAGCACCTGATGTGAGATTAAACCGGTACGAAAACCACAGACCGGTTACTGTAAACACGGCCCCAAGTATACTTGACGCCACCATCATTTGAACCAGGGAGCGGGCGTATTTTTCG
>JASJAN010000075.1 GCA_030066985.1 Desulfobacterales bacterium | reverse complement strand
ACCTTCAGATCATTTTTTTATTTATTTTTAGACATTTTAGACATTCTGAAGTTTAGACATTTTTCATTGGCATGCACTTTGCTCTACTTTTTGGAAATCATATAAAAATGAATCCTACTTAAGTTGCAAATTTCTACACCCACAAACTAATCTATGGATAAATAAAATGTCTTTAAAAGAAAGAGCACGGCTTAATGTCTGGATAGCCAAAGATCTGGCAGAAAATTTTGGTGGTAAAAAATCAGAATATTTAAAAAAGTTAAATCAGAAACTCAGAACAAGAATTCCCGTAAACTCTTCGATAGAAAAAAGCTCTTATTATGCAAAAGCAGCCTAATAAAACAGGTCATAGAACTGTTGGTTATTTGTTATTGGTTATTCGTAGTTGATCAAATTCAACCGGTATGATGCCTCGATTAGAATGAAAAAAATTGCGTTATGGAAAAATTATTGATGAAATCCAACACGATTAACTTAATGGTGATTCTATGCTTGGGTGGAATTTTACTGACTGCATGTAATCAGCACACCCTTCTGGAGGGCACTTGGGAGGGGTGCGATATTCGGAAACCTCTGGTCGATTGGACGTTAACCGTTACTAAAAATCAGTTTTACCTGATTCGGGAAGATCTATCCATGTGGTATGTTGGCAAATTTAAACTGAACAATAACTGTTTGTTAAAAAAAATTGATTTGAAATTTAGTGATAGCCACATTCATATCCACAATGGAGCAACACTGCTGGGCATTTATGAAATTGACGGCAACTCATTAACATTGATGACTGGTGTTCCAGGCACACATTTAAGGCCTACCTCATTTGACAATGAACGGGAAGCGGTTGTTTTTAGTTTTGTACGCAGTTGAAATAGTACCACTTGACAGAATCAGAATACTATAGTCACATATTCACGCGGTAACCCCTTTGTAAATCGATTTACAATTAAAACAGCTTCTATCTAAAATGCACCATCAACATAAAAATTATAAAGCCCTTATCTCAGCAGATTGGAATGAGTGCCTTGCACCCTGTGGCCCATTTGACTTTATTTCCTTTAGCTATCCGCAACTGGCGACAGAATTAGAAGCGATCTTTAAGCAGTATACGGGCAATTTCATGTCCTTGGGTCAGGCAGCCCGACGAATACAGCAATTACTGCCCGCGCCCATTGCCGAAAACCAGATGGATCGGTATCTGGAAGAGGCGTTTGCTTCGTATAAAGGGGTTCCGGAACTCATCAAGTGGTGCCAAAGCCAAAACATCCTGTTTATGATTAACACCACGGGAATGATCGGTTATTTCCAAAGGATTTTCGTAAAAAACCTGATGCCTGAGGTACCTCTGTTATCGGCGCATCCAATGGTTCGTTACCCGAAAAGTAATACTGATCCACACCATGTCTACGATCTTTTTGAAACAACGGATAAAGGCAAACATACCGAAGCAGCCATGCGACTATTTAATATACCTGCAAACAACATCATTCTGATGGGTGATAGTGGCGGCGACGGACCGCATTTTAAATGGGGTATCGAAAACAATGCGTATTTAATCGCCAATATGGCAAAACCGTCCCTCAAACAATACTGTAACCAAAAAAAGATATTGATTCATACCCAATTTGGACTTTCTTATACAGATGGTCAAACCAAAGATCTACAAAAGGAAATGCAAGTAGACTATATGGATCTGGTTCCCATCATTGAAGATTTTCTAAACCGCTGATAACGAGCTTATGATGCATCATTTTAAGATGGATCATTGTCCGCTGGCGTACAGCCGTTGTATCACCAGCGTACAGTATTTGTGGCTTGCCAAAAACATCAAATCCCCCGGCATCAGATAGAAACAATCACTTTTATAAAGCGTTGCAAGCGAACCACCATCCTACCCTTCCCGTTCTTTAAACCACGCGATCTTACAGGGATATCATAATTTTTAAATCCGCTTTGAATCAAAACTCATATATTCAAAAACACATCTTCTTTCCCAAACACCTGGCACATCCCTTGCTAAGTATACTGTAGATCTCTTTTGCATAAGTGAAACTTTATCTTCCCTCCCCTGGCGGCCTGCAGGGCGGAGGGATTCATGGAGGGACATAATGAAAATCAGATGGATACCAATTTTAATCATTTCACTTTTAGTTGCAGTTATCGCATCCGGCTGCATTGTTGTTGATTTAAACGGATGCGGCAAAAAAGCTGTAAGAGGTTCGGGCGATGTCGTCACAGAGGAGCGGCAGCTCCCTGATTTTGAAACCATTAAGCTCAAAGGCATCGGTCGGGTTGTATTGACTCAGAGCCAGAGTCATTCAGTCGCCATTAAAACCGATGACAATATCATGCCCCTGATTGAAACAGAAGTGCACGCCGACCAATTGGTCATCTCCCAGGGGAATTACAACCTCAAGCCCACCACACTGGAATTCGATATTTCGGTTTCACACCTCAAAGGCATTGCTGTTTCGGGTTCCGGTGATGTTATTGGAAAAAGCCGGTTTGTCTCTGATGATTTTTACGCAAAAATCAGCGGTTCCGGTGATATGGCTCTGGAATTGGACGTGACAGATTTAGAAACGAATATTTCTGGATCCGGTTCAATGAATCTTAGTGGTCAAACCAATCGCCATCATGCATCTATCAGCGGATCCGGTAAGATCAATGCCTTTGATATGCATACCCGGAATGTATCGTTGAAAGTCAGCGGATCGGGTGATTGCAGAATAAACGCCACCGACACCTTGGACGCCAGAATATCGGGCGCCGGCGATGTCGTCTATAGCGGCCATCCGCGCATCACTAGCAAGATCAGCGGCTCGGGCAAATTGGAAAGCCGGAATTGAGAAATACCAACATCAGAAATTTGTCTAACGGCAGCATACGGAAGATACCAATGAACAATCCAAAATTTAAGCAATTTTTATTAGCCTGCCTGATATTCAGTTTGCTGACGGCGTGCACCGCGTCGCCGCAATGGTCGCCCTGTGACGGTAAAACCACTGGCGTATTTCCAGCTGAGCACTGGCACAAGGTTGAAGCACCTGAAGTATTGGGGTGGTCATCCAAAAAAATAGCTGAGGCCCGCGCCTTTTCAAAACAGATCGGCTCTTCCGCTGTAATGATTGTGGATGACGGCGTCGTTGTTGACGCCTGGGGTGACATCACTCGGAGATTTCAGTGCCACTCCATGCGCAAGAGCCTACTCAGCGCGCTCATCGGTGTCCACGTTGAAGAAGGTCATATGGATCTATCAAAAACAATAGCGGATTTGAATATCAAGCGCTTGGAACCTTCACTGAGCGCCGAAGAAGAGCAAGCCACGGTCGGTGATCTGATTAAAGCGCGATCCGGTATTTATATCCCGGCATTAGGGGAAAGCCCGGTGATGCGCAAGATGCGTCCCAAGCGTCATAGCCACCCACCCGGCAGTTTCTGGTATTACAACAACTGGGATTTTAATGCGCTGGGAACAATTTTTGAGCAGGAAACTGGAGCCAAAATATTTAAGGAGTTTGAAAGGCGTTTTGCCAGGCCTCTTCAAATGGAGGATTTTGATGTCAGCTATTGTCGCTATTTGAGCAGTGCGGATTATAAAAATGGGCCTTATTCGCCGCACCGCTACTATCTCTTTCGGGTAAGCGCCCGTGACCTGGCTCGTTTGGGGGTTCTGTTATTGCGTGACGGCAAATGGCAGGATCAGCAGATTGTCCCAACCAGCTGGGTTAAAGAGAGCACGGCCAGCCATTCCAAAAGAGGGAAAGACGGTGGCTACGGTTATATGTGGTGGACCGGTGTTAAACGTGGTCTGCTGGCTAATGTAAACGTTAAAGCACAGAGCTACTATGCTGCCGGTTGGGGTGGTCACAGAGTTTTCGTACTGCCGTATCGAAAATTGGTTGTGGTTCACCGGGTTAATACGGATGAACAGGGGCCAAAACCGATGGATCACCAAATCGGTCGACTGTTATGGCTTATACTTTCAGCAGCAGGGGAATCGCAAATCGGCGATGACCCATCTGCCCAAGCGGCCAAGGGCGTCAGGCTCGCCACAGGCGATCTAAACAAACTATTAACAAATGGTAACAAATGGATTGGGTCTAATAATGGGTTATTCCCCGGGGGAGATTTGCTGGTCATTTCCTGCTCGAAAGAAGGACAACTAACACTTTCAGTATCCAAAAAACTGGAATTTCGAGGAAGATGCTGGATTTCCAGAAACAGGTTTTACTTCGATATTCTGGGCATAAAGGCGTATTTTACCATTTTTCAAAGAGGAGATACGCTGGCATTATATGATCCAACAGGCACCTTATATGGCAAATTTACCATTTCCGACCCCTGAATTGATTGGGCGTGTCGATGCGAAATCAAAAAATCAGGGTTAGAGATTTCGACATGAATTATAAATTGACCAATTGTTTGGGCTATTTTATCGTCAGTGTTATTTTATCAATGCTTCTACCCCTGCTGTCAGCCTGCGCCCAGACATCGGCAAACACCCCCAGCCTCGCGCCCGATCAAAATCCAGTTCAATTCTTTTATGAGGAAATGGAGCGCCTGCGTATAGACAACCGCATCCCCGGCCTGTCCGTAGCCGTCCTTCAAAATCAACAGGTTGTATTTGCTGAAGGGTTTGGCTACGCCGACCTTGAAAATAGGATACCTGCCACTCCTGATACGCCTTATAACATTGCCTCTCTTTCAAAGACCTTTGCAGCTGCGATTTTGATGAAACTGGTTGAAGAAAAACGACTGGACCTGGATACATCTATCGCAGATTCCCTGAAAAATTCACGCTTTACTTATGACGTCGGTACCTTCGAGGGTTATGCCACAGTATGCAGGAAGATAAGGCAATATAGCCGAGATCCTCAATTCGAATATGCATTTTTATTAAAAGACTATCGCTGCGATAAAGAGAATATCACCGTCCGGCACCACCTCACGCACACGGCCCAGGGAAAGCCCGGCGAAACTTACCGCTACAATGGCTTTTTATTCGGATTTCTTTCACTAATTGCCGAACAAGTATCCGACAAGCCCTATTCCGAACTCGTTGTTGATCATATTATTGCGCCCCTTGAAATGACAGACACCATTCCCAGCACCACCGAAAAACGCCGCGAACAAATCCTGGCGAAGCGCGCAAAATACTATCGAACAGGATTCGGCGGAGGATTCACGCCTTCGAGTTATCCAATTACCCTGTCATCATCAGCCGGGATTGTGACAACCGTGTTGGATATGGCCAAATTTGATATCGCCATGGACCGCAACTTGATTGTTTCAGCAGACGCCAAAGGGGCCATGTTCACCAATACCATCTCAAGCAGTGGAAAATCCCTGCCTTACGGATTGGGCTGGTTTGTGCAGGAGCATAACGGTGTCAAACTCGTCTGGCATTACGGCTGGGCACCCAAAGCGTATTCATCATTAATCCTAAAAGTTCCTGAGAAAAACGTTACCTTTATTCTTTTTGCCAACAGCGAAGGGGCCAGTGCTGATTTTCACCTCGGCAGCGGTGATGTGCTTAGATCGCCATTTGCCGTATCATTTCTCAAAGCGTTTTAGGAAACGAATCTCACATTTTCAGAATAGAAACGCGCAAAGAAAATAGCGGTTGGCTCATAGCAAGGGAAGCATGTTTATGAACTTCTTGGCGTTTAAAACTCTTTACGAGCTGTCTGACTTGACTTTGCTTATTTTATACATAGCCTCATAGCAAGAGGTTCTGCATTTCATCTTCTGATAGGATATGGAATCTTACCTACTCCTGACCTTTCCCGTCTATGATCATCAGTAGGACCTTTGTTTAAAACCCGCATTAAGTTCCGTACATGGAAATTCAATGAAAAGGAGGCATTAATATGTCTGAAGATAAAATCGTAAATGGTGTCAATGTCACGACGGTGGAGAATGCGGTTAAAGCCATCGAGGAACAACCTGACCTTGCTAAATTCAAGTTTCGCCTTCACAATAACTGGATCAGCGGTGGCCACAACCATTCAACAGTCAGCAATTTTTACGGTACCAAACAAGAAATTTCGCATCTCAAAACCTTTGAACTCGACTGTGACGAGCCCCCCGTTCTAGCCGGCAAAGACATCGGTGCCAATCCAGTCGAGCACCTGCTCAATGCGCTGGCAGGTTGTTTAACGTCTACGCTTGTGTATCATGCTGCCATACGGGGTATACAGATCGATGAGCTGGAATCAGAACTGGAAGGCGATCTTGATTTGCGTGGGTTTTTAGGACTTTCAAATGATGTTCGCAAAGGATATCAAAACATCCGCGTGAAATTTAAGGTCAAGACCGATGCTGAAAATTTGAACAGGCTGAAAGCGTTAAGCAAGCTTTCGCCGGTTTTTGATGTGACGTCCAAGGGCACGGATGTGGAAATTCAGATAGAAAGTAAATAATTAATATGTAATAATATTTTTAATATATAGAAAATTTATAAATTGATACTTTAATAAATCAACGGTCCACTTACACTGACTTTAGACAACCTATTGTCCTAAGCTGATGCACCTTTTTCACGCATCTTAAGCGTTTCAATAAGCGTTTTGTATCCAGGATGAGATCGGATCGGATCAAAGTCACCGTCTCTTTCCAAATACAACCGGTATGCAAAACCTGCTTCCACTGCTTTGTTCAGATAAAAGATCGACTCTTCAATCTTGCCGGTCATTGAATACAAGCAGGCGATCCCATACAGCAGGTGGGGCTCATGCCGCTCGGTGGCGGCCAGCCGTTTGATCCATTCCATCGCCCGGGGTTGATCACCTAAACGAACCCATGCACCAGCGCCTAAATAGAGGGCTCGCGAGTCGTCCGGATTCAAAGCCAGTCGTTTCTCAATTTTTTGCAACGCCTCCTGCAGCACCGGCGCCATATGCTCGAGTTGCCCGGTCATCTGGTAGAGAAACGCCAGATAAGCCGGCGCCTGGTAGTCGTCCGGATTCACCCGCCCAGCCTCTTTGAAGAGTTCGATGGCTTTATCAAACTTACCCTGCAAAAAACAGGTGCTGGCATAAAAATAGTAGGCCTCAAACAAGCTGGGATTCAGCCTGATCGCATTTTCAAAGGCCTGCTCGGCTTCCTCGTACTCTCTGATAAGCGATACCGCCAGGCCGCGGGCAGCGTGCGCCTCCGCCAGCTCAGGATTGAGCTCAAGCGCTTTTTGACTGTCTTTCGCGGCCTGCTCTAAATCCGCATGCGAGCCGCCAAAAAAATAATAGGAATACGAGTGACAGTCTGCTTTGCCAGCGTACGCATGCGCATAAGAGGGATCTTGGGCGATCGCTCGCGAAAACATTTCAATGGCGTGCTGCATATATTGGCGCTTATGCCGGTAAAAAAACTGTCGGCCGCGCAGGTAAAAATCATAGGCATCGATATTTTCGGTTGGCAGCCGTTTAATGGCATGCTTTTCTTTTTCACTTAGCTTGATTTTCAAGGTTTGTGAGATATTGCGGGCAATTTCCACCTGAATGTCAAATATGTCTGCCATCTCGCGGTCGAATTGTTCGGACCAAAGGTGGCAGCCATCGGCAACATCGATCAGCTGGGCGGCAATACGCAGTCGATCATCTGCTTTTCGGACACTGCCCTCTAAAACGGTTTTAACATCTAACTGTTTGCCGATATTGCGAATATCTTCAGGTTTACCCTTGTAAGCGAAAGAGGAGGTTCGGGAGGCGACACGAATACCTTCCATGCGAGCCAGATTGCTGATAATCTCCTCGGCAATCCCATCACAGAAATATTCCTGATCCCTTTCGGGGCTCAGGTCTTCAAATGCGAGCACGGCTATGGAAGGCGGTGAAGGTCCCATATGGCAAAGCGCATCATCTATATTGGAGGATAAATAACCATACTTTCAAGCTCTCAGAAAATGACAGAAACACCAATGCATGTCAACTTGTAATTCAAAAGCACTCTAAATTGTCTTGAAAATACAAGGCATTAGTATTAGATAAATAATTATATGGGTTAAGAATTACCATTTGCCGTGCGAGTGAGACATACAGGACATCAAAGAATGTTGCCGGATCTTACCGAGAAAGAGTTGGAAACTTATTCACGCCAGATTGTGCTAGCTGACATCGGTTATGATGGACAGCTTAAATTGCGCAATGCCAAGGTGTGCCTTGTTGGTGTCGGCGGTCTGGGATCACCGATTGCCACCCAGCTGGTCGGTATGGGTATCGGATATCTGCGCATCGTTGACAGGGATATTGTTTCCCGCTCCGATCTTCACCGCCAGCATCTTTACGATGCCGAATGCGTCGGCATGCCGAAAGTCGAGATGGCACAACAAAAATTAAATCGGCTCAATCCCGATGTGCAGATTGAGCCCATTCCCGAGTCACTGAATTCAATCAATGCAGTGGAAATCATCAGCGGAATGGATGTGGTTATTGATGGGCTGGATCGGCCCGAGCCCCGGTATCTGGTCAATCGCATTTGCAACCAGCTTAAGGTCCCCTATGTTTTTGGTGCTGCCATCGAGGCCTTTGGAAATACATCAACCCTGCTGCCCAACCAAACGTTTTGCCTGGAATGTTTTATGCCCGGGCTCAAGGATGAAGACCTCCCGGTGTGCGGGGTGGTGGGAGTGCATCCGTCGGTCCTCGGCATTGTTTCTTCAGTACAGGTTTCAGAAGCGGTCAGGCTCTTAACCGGACAGGAACCCAAATTATATAACAAATTACTGTACATCAATCTCAGAGAATTTGAGTTTATCATTGTGAATATGCAATCGGTGGAAGGCTGCAGGGTTTGCGGGAAAAATCCAGCAGGCCCGCCGCAAGAAATAGTCGACCGTTTGTTTGAGGAAACCTGTGCGCGGGATGGGCGCCGTAACTTTGTCCTGTCTCCCAACCGCAGAATCAGCATTGATCTGGCTAAGCTCAAAAAGGCGCTAAAAAAGAACAAATTTGTGATTCAATCAACCGGACAGCTTGGCACCGCTTTCAATCCTTCCAGAGACATTCAGGCCTGTATGCTTACAAGCGGCATTATGATTGCCCAAACCCCTCCTGACACAAAAGAGGAGATCAAAGAAAAAGTGTTTGAAATCTATCGGTCTATCTTGGTCGAAGGGCTTGGCCTGCCTTCCGATATCTTGCCGCAAAAAATATGATATCGCAACGTTCTTATGGGATTCAAAACTTCGGTTATGTTAGAGTTAGCACAGGTTGTTAAACAAGTTGGAAGAATCCCGTTATACCACACATTAAGAACCTCTATTTTCATCTCTGCACACTCTGAGAGATTTGGATCAGATTGCTAAACGGATTCAAATCTGGCTTTTAAATATTAATTGACAATCCAAGCATAGATTGTCTAAGCATCTATATTTTATAGATTTGGCCAGTTCGACACTTATGCTGTTTTTGTTTGGCCAAGATTTTACAACGAATTACGCGGTATCCTCAATGCTATAAGGAGGTCATATCAATATGAAAAAATCAATCTTGTCTCGGGCATTGCAACAACTTACGGGTGACTGGGCAGTGTTTGTGGAGGACGCCGTTCCAGGCACCGAGCTTTCGTCTCATATGCATGAAGCCTCAATTCCCTCCTTTGGCTTCTTTTTTATGCTGTCACTCGCCGCAGTTATCGCCACACTGGGTCTGATTGCGAACAGCGCCCCTTCAATCATTGGCGCCATGATAGTTGCGCCGCTGATGTCCCCCATAATGAGCTTTGCGTTCGGCGCGGTGGCATTCGATCGGGTGCTGGTCCTTCGATCATTTATTACCGTTATTGCCGGTGTGATCCTGGTGGTGGCACTGTCATTCCTCATCACACATCTGTTTGGGATGCGAATCACCGGCTCCGAAATCCTGAACCGCACATCACCGACGCTAATCGACCTTGGTGTTGCGGTGGCAGCAGGGGCGGCGGCCGCCTTTGCCCACACACGCAAAAGCATTATCAGTTCAATCGCAGGCGTTGCCATTGCGGTCGCCCTGGTTCCTCCACTGGCTGTAACCGGGATTGGTTTGGACCTGGGGCGTAAAGCCGCTGCCGAGGCAGGATTGTCATTAAGCAAATTCGGTCTCCACGCTGGTGGAACAGATATTGCCGCCGGCTCCTTTCTGCTCTTTCTGACCAACTTTTTTGGAATCGTTGTGTTCGCAATGTTGGTTTTTATCTTCCAGCGCTATGGCAAGTGGAAGAAAGCGCTGATCGGTTTGGTGCTGTTGGTGGGTATATCCACGGTTCTGATTAATCCTTTGTATCAGGCGCTGCAAGATATGTACGTGAAGAACAGGGTCGTTCGCCTTTTCGCTAAGCTTGCGGTGACGCGGCCCGACATCATAACGGGCAGGGTTAAAATAAATTCGATCAGAGTTACCCACCAAGGCGGTGTTACACACGTCAATATTGATGGTATTTTCCCCATTGATGAGTATACCGAGAGGGCTGCCGTCAGTATTGAAAAACGAACAGACATGTTCCGGGAACACCTTCAGGCAGATATTGGCAGACCTGTGAAATTGGATGTCGACATCATTGCGGCCGATATGAGGCGCTACAGTTCGCACCATTCTGAACCACAAACAGATGAGAACCAAGCCGTTAGTGAGTAATAAAATGAAAAAATGCGGACTATTTAGTAGGAAAACATATAAGTCAACACCACAAATAAAAATACAACAAAAAGAAACACAGGTACGACAAATAGGATCCCAAAGGAAAGGCTTGCACCGTCTGCAGAGCTGCTTTGCTGGATCGGCATAAAGTTCTCCACATCATTGTGGATGGGTTGAATGGGTGGGCGGTAGAGCTGGCAAAAATTGCATAATTTAGCATCTTGCCTCAGTGGTTCATCGCAATAAGGGCATATTTTAAAGGTTTCATCGCAAACCTCACACGATTCAGCATTCTTTCTGATAGGTTCCTCGCAATAGGGACATATGTAAGCCGTAATTTTCACAGGCGGAAAATCCATATGTGGTTTTGCATGGACATGGCAAAAATCAGAACCTTCAATTGCACTGTTTTTACACGGTTTGTTTTTCTTGGTTTTGGCCTGGCATATATTTTTTTCCATGTTGCACCCAATAAAAAACCCCTTCCTTCAAAAAAGAAAAGGGGGTTAGTTTAAGACATAAGCCCTCCGGTAAAGGGTGTAATTTATTATCTACCTGAATGCGTTACGCCAGTCTATTCGATGGTTGTGAAAATATGAATCACATGCCTTCCGGATAGTTGAAGGCAAAGGGAAGGTATACTCGACCCGAAATTCAAGTGCTATGCAGCCGATGGTTAATATTAATATGGGTTCCGTTACCCATACCCCCCTTTTTTATACTCTTTATGCAAGAATCCATCTTTTTTGTCAAATTCAAAATCACTGACACTAGAAACTTTGAATCAGGCATTTTTTTGCTTGAATTCCAGCATAAACTCCGTCAGCCGTTCAGCGCCCTCGACCGGCATGGCATTGTACATCGACGCCCGACAACCGCCCACCGATCGATGGCCTTTAAGGCCTGAAAAACCGGCCTCGAGCGCTTCGGCGATAAACTTGGCCTCCAGTTCTTCGGTCGGCAGACGGAAACAGACATTCATGCGAGAGCGGGAGCCTGTGTCCACCGGGCAGCGGTACCAGCCTTCGGAGCGGTCGATAGTGTCATACAGCGTTCCAGAACGCGCCAGGGCGCGTTTTTCCATTTCTGCCAGCCCGCCCTTTTCTTTAACCCAGTCAACGGTGAGTTTCATCATATAAATGGCAAAAACCGGTGGTGTATTATAGAGCGAATCCTTCCCGGCGTGAGTTCTGTACGACAAATAGGCCGGCAGGTCATCGCGGCAGTTTTCCAGAAGCGCTTTGTGAATAATCACCAGCGCCAT
>JASJAN010000074.1 GCA_030066985.1 Desulfobacterales bacterium | reverse complement strand
CCCTATGTATGCTTTTTCTCGAATAATTGTGTCTGCCTTGTTCATAAGGATTCCCCCTGTTGATGGTGGTATATTTTAGGGTGTGTATCTGGAAAAATTTATCTTTTGTATCGCTGAGAATAACCTTCGTGAGCCGGCATTGACATTAGCTATCGGAGTAACTGATTGTATAATGCATATTCAAGTCTTTAACTTTTTGCAAGGTCTGGAATTGTATATGTCGTGCCTGATGGCGAAATCTGGAAGGACCGAAAATTTGTTAGGTGTACTGACGAAATATAAAATAGGGAATTTTATAGATTGGACTAAATAAGCTGAAATATCATTGATTCTAAACTTTCGATATCAAATAAAAAACCCCGACCGCAATCGGGGCTTTAATATTGGGTGCGTATAGGGTGCAAATTACCATTGCAATTTATCACGATCCATTACAATCCATTAATCTAAGTCTTTGAAATCATATTAAGTGGTTGTAATTATTAGAGGTCAAATAAGCCTCTCACGCCGGTAACGGGGGTTCGAATCCCCCTGGGATCACCAAATAAAATTAAAGGCTTATAACAAATTATAAGCCTTTTTTACTTTACATAAATCTAAACACCCAACACCATTCCCAACATTAAACAAGTAAATACAGTTAAATCATAACGAATTAGTTCCTAAATATTTGGTCTCTACGCCGTTAACCCGGGGTTCGAATCCTCCTGACATAACCAAAATAAATTCAAAAGGTTAACTAAAATTAGTTGCCTCCTTTTTATTTGAAAACTAATAATTTTCCACAGTATTCCCCACCACCTTTACAAAATGCACCCGAACTAACAATTTAACGGAAGGTCTGTCACGCTGAAGGTCGCGAGTTCGAGTCTCGTCGTCCCCCCACAGTACAATCAAGAGATTAGATTAATTTCTACACTCTTTTCTATTCGAGAATGTTTAAATTGCAACCTAATTTCCAAACTTCAATCCTAATCAAGTTGAGTTATCATGTAGAAATCTTCAGTTTCTCTAATCTTTAGGTTTAGGCACGCTATATACAATTTGGACAATAGCGAAATATTTTAGATTTTCATATGAAATACACACTCAGTCACTTCGCCAACTGTGGTAAAAGTTGTGCAATTTTGATATGCAGATTAATTTATAAAATCGTCAGCATTTCAGCATTGCACAGGACTGCAATCAGATTCTTTTAAAATAGTTTTTAATCAGGTCCAGTATTTTTTCTTACCAAAGAATTATTAAGGAGTAGCGCATGAAGATTTTGGGTATTGTTGGAAGTAGCAGAAAAGAGGGTGTTTCCGGTGTCCATCAGTTGGTAACAACGGTTTTGGAAAACACCGACTGTGATTACGAACTGGTCTCATTACGGGGTAAAAAGATTAGTGGGTGCATTGCCTGTCTAGGTTGTGTCAAAGACAATATTTGTAAAGTCGAAGATGACTTAACAAAGCTGCGTCCGTTGATAGCCGAGGTTGATGCCTATGTCATTGGTGCCCCTAATTATTATTCCACCTTAAATGCAGTAACACATGCTTTTTTAGAACGCTGGTACCAATTTCGCCATCAAGAGGGAGATACCCTGTGGGGTAAATTGGGAGTTGCTGTGGGTGTGGGCGGCACATCCGGATCTTTTCCCGCTGATGATATTGAGAAATTTTTCCTGTATAGTTTTATCGAAACCGTTGGTAAAGTTACCGGCCAGGGTGCCGCGTCATGTTTTTCATGCGGTTTCGGTGAGACATGCAAAGTCGGGGTGCCCGCTCTGCTTTATGGAGAAGGGGTAAAAATAACCGAAGACATGATTCCAAGGGTCACCAAGCAACCGGAAGTTTTGGAAGCCGCCGTTTCCGCAGGTAAACAACTGGGTAAACGATTACGAAACGGTCATGACCGCAAGGCCGTGACCCAAAAAATGCAGAAAACCTTAATGCAAATGTTCTCCGAGTCAGCTTAATCTCCGTCTGGTTATGAGTTCT
Source organism: Desulfobacterales bacterium (assembly GCA_030066985.1). Lineage (NCBI taxonomy): Bacteria > Pseudomonadati > Thermodesulfobacteriota > Desulfobacteria > Desulfobacterales > Desulfobacterales bacterium. Next base: position 9,965 of record JASJAN010000074.1, on the reverse strand, counting down.
CGATTTGATTAATCGTATTTTTTTGAAGATTGATTGGTGTAGTCTACTATGTATCAGGAGCGTTCGATTCAAATGGGGGCTACTACAGTATTTTCTTAGCTGATCACAGCTTCAACAGAAGACCCAAAACTCAATTTATACCATCATTAAAATTTATACCATCATTAAATGATATAAAGAACTAGTGCTAAAACAATTCCTGTAGTGCATCTGAGATATAGATTGGTAAGGCGATCATGCAATACGGATTCAAGTAGCACACCCTTCTTTGAACTGTAATCAAATCTCCACTTTGCGAAGCTATAAACCGAATAAAACCAAATTGCCATAATTGCTAAAACTAATATGTACATACCTTTAACTCTCACCACAGATTGACTATTTTTTCGAACAGAACATTGGTAATCCGGTACTTTTTTACTGGTTGCGACCAGCCATTACACCGCCATCGACGTCCCAAATGGCACCAGTGACCCAGCTAGCATCATCCGACAGTAAAAATTCGACCACGGCTGCAACGTCATCAACGCGGCCTACCCGGCCAATCGGATGAAATTCGTTGAAACCGGCCAGTGTATCTTCAATTTTGTCAGGGTCGATAAACTCACCGTAAATGGGTGTTACCACAACAGCAGGCGAAACGGCGTTTACCCGAATATTGTATTCGGCAAGCTCCATTGCCAGATGCTGTGTCAGTGAATGCAGGCCAGCTTTCGCCATGGAATAAGCTGATGAAGGTGTCGCCTTAATCGATTGTTTAGCCCACATTGAGCCGATATTAACAATGGCGCCGCCTCCGTGCTGTTTCATGTTTTTTGCAACAGTCTGAGAAATAAAAAAAAAGCTCTTGTTAAGATCAAGGTACTTATCATAGTCAGACTTGGAGTGTTCTAAAAACTTGGTTGGATTGAACGATCCGGCAGCATTGACCAAGTATTTAATGTGGCGGGGCTCATTGTTCAAACTCTCGATAAAACTATCAACCTGTTGTTCGTCATAAAGATTGACGCTTGCTGTTTGAACCGGCCCGATTGGTTCCAAATCGGCTTTGGCGTTTTCCAATGTCTTTGGATCATGCGCCAATAACATCACCTCTGCACCGAGCTTGAGGAGACGAATAGCGGATTGTTTACCAATACCGCTGGAACCGCCGACGATTAGAGCCAGTGGTGTATTGGATGCTTGCATTTTCATTCCTCCCTGAAAATTTTTTCACTGAATAACTTGAAGTTATTTAAAACGGTCGTAAAATTTATTCTTTATATGGTGGGGCTTCATCAGTTTTTGTCAAGCACAAGTATACATCTTGATAACACTGCTAATGGATGGGACCGCCTTAAGCATCTACGTGATCTGTTGTGCCATCCAATACAGGAAAAGTAATGAAAAAGATCTTAATTCTCTTTGGCCATCCGGCCTTCAAACGCTCAACAATCAATGCTGCTCTGAGAAAGGCAGCGGAAAACCTTGAGGGGATTACCTTCCACGACCTCTATGCGAGCTATCCCGATTTTCTCATCGATGTTTCCCACGAGCAGAAACTTTGTGAAGGCCACGATATTATTGTCTTTCAACACCCTTTTTATTGGTATTCGACACCGGCCATCATCAAGGAATGGTTTGACCTGGTTCTCGAACACGCCTGGGCTTATGGTGCAGCCGGCACAGTTCTCGCGGGCAAGATCACTTTTCAGGCCCTGACAGCAGGAGGTGATTTAAGCAACTATCGAACCGACGGCCTAAATATGTTTACTATCAAGGAACTCACTACACCGTTCCGAGCAACGGCCAACCTCTGTCAGATGGAATGGCTGCCACCTTTTGCGGTTCTCGGCATCCACCAGGGGCTTCCGAAAGAAGAATGCACCCGCCATGCGGAGGATTACCGCAAAACGCTCATTGCCTTGCGTGACAATCGAATGGACCTTGCAAAGGCACGTGATTGCGAACTACTGAACCACGAACTGAAATCAATTATCAATGAGGTGTAGCTATGGAAGAGTTTTTACTAAAGCTACTTATATTTCTGGGCGCTGCGGTTATCGCTGTTCCGCTGGCACGCAAATGCAAACTGGGTTCTGTTCTCGGCTATCTGATCGCCGGAATTGTGATTGGCCCATTCGGCCTGTCACTCATTGACGATATCGAGACGGTGATGCACTTTACGGAATTCGGGGTGGTTATGATGCTCTTTTTAGTCGGCCTGGAACTCAAACCCTCCCTGCTCTGGCAGATGCGCACACCGATACTGGGCATGGGAGGCAGCCAGGTAATGCTTACCTTTGTAGCGATCGGTCTCGCTTGTGCATTTTTCCTGCCCTGGCAGCAGGCCGTTGCCGTTGGTCTCATTCTTGCGCTTTCCTCTACCGCAATTGTCCTTCAGACCTTGCGCGAAAAAGGGCTGATGAACACATCGCCAGGTAAATCGATTTTCTCTGTGCTCTTGTTTCAGGATCTGGCCTTCATTCCCATGCTGGCCATCCTGCCCCTCTTGGCAGCAGCGGTGGTTCACACCGATACGCACCACGGTGGTGGATTTTTTGACATCACCACGTTTCCTGCTTACCTACGCCTCATCGTGGTGCTTTTGGCATTCGGCTTAATCTATGTTGTTGGTAAATATGGCAGCAGACCGATTTTTCGCGCTATTGCCGCCAGCCGTATTCGGGAAGTCTTCGTTGCGGCAGCCCTTGCACTGGTTATCAGCATCTCCCTGCTGATGACTGCAGTTGGACTATCACCGGCACTGGGCACCTTTATTGCCGGTGTGGTGCTTGCAGATAGTGAATACCGACACGAACTGGAAAGCGATATCGAGCCTTTCAAGGGGCTTCTGCTAGGTATATTCTTCATTTCGATTGGTGCCAGCCTTAATTTCACTCTGATCATTCAACAATTATGGCAGATCGGTGGACTGGTTACCGGGCTAATACTCATCAAAGCCCTAATATTGTTTGCCATTGCGAAGGCATTTAAAATGCCAGGTAATGAACGACTGCTCTTTGCCCTTGCACTAGCGCAGGGAGGAGAATTTGCATTTGTTCTTTTCTCGTTCGCCAGAATCAATGGGGTGTTGCCACAGTCGCTGACAGAAACCCTTATCTCCGTAGTGGCCATATCCATGTTTCTTGCACCTCTGCTCTTTTTGCTGCATGACCGGCTGATTGCACCACGCCTGCAGGAGACCGGTGCAGAAAGGCCGGCTGACGATATACAGCATGGCGGCCGATCTGTCATTCTGGCAGGCTTTGGCCGTCTTGGCACCGATCTTGGAAGGCTTCTCATCTCAGCTGGTGTCAAACCGGTCATTCTTGACCATAATGAAGCAAACGTCGACATTCTTCGGCGATTTGGCTTCGAAGTTTACTATGGCGATGCAACCCGTCTTGACCTGCTTGAGTCAGCTGGTGCTGCCGAGGCTGAGCTGATTATCATCACTCTCGGGGATCATGAAAAATCAATGGAGTTGGTTAAACTGGTTCAGAAACATTATCCGCAACTTAAAATCGCAGTCAATGCTGTAGACCGTGGAGCAGCCTTTGAGTTTATGGATCTTGGCGTCACTACTATACGTCGGGAAACCTTCGGCAGTGCCCTGGCGCTTGGGCAAGATGCTCTTCAGCTTCTCGGTTTTGACCCTTATGAGGCTTATAAAATCAGACGTCTGTTTCGAAAAAAGGACAAGGATACCATGCCAGAGCTTTACCGAATTCATCGCGAGGATGAGGACAAATATATATCCATGTATCAGCAGCACAATGCCGATCTTACGGAATTGATGAATAAGGATCGGGAGATTGACATGGAGGAGCTGGACAAGGCCTGGACCGCTGCAAACCCCGAAACTTAAAATAGTTCTATTTTAGAAAGAATTTCAAATTTAAGAAGCCGCAAATTGCCTTAGGTTTTAATATGCCATGTGGAAAAAGTCGATTCAAACTAAAAATATTTAATTTATCTTGACATCAAGGTTTTTGGAATTAACGTACCATCATGGCAACAGGACCTCATATACGCTTGGTATTATGGAAGGCCGCCAGGGCCGTTGAAAATGTTGACAGGGCAAGCATTGCCCGTACAGGCCTTGTCCTGTCGGATTTCACGATCATGGAGGCTCTGCTGCACAAAGGCCCCCTTCCTATCAATAAAATTGGGCAAAAGGTGCTGTTGACCAGCGGTTCGATGACGGCCGCGGTTGATCGAATGGAAGCCAGGGAGCTGGTAAGGCGAGTTAAGGATCCTTCCGATGGGCGCAGCTTTTACGTGCATTTAACCGAAAAGGGACGCAAGACCATCAAAACAGCGTACGCAAAACATGAAAATAATCTTGAAAAAATCGCCAGCGTCCTTTCCGACACAGAGCGTACAGAGCTTGTCCGCTTATTGAAAAAAATTGGCCTAAATGCTGAGTCAATGGACCCTGAAAAAGTCTAAAATACGAGTTTATCTCGATTAAAAAATGATCATTAGGGAGCTTAAAATGAACAATAATATGAACAATAATTTCAAGATCGGTGGAATCCACCACATAACGGCTATTTCTTCATCGGCCGCTGAAAATGTGGCTTTTTATGAAGATAATTTGGGTCTGCAATTGGTGAAAAAAACCGTCAATTTTGATGATCCATACACCTATCACCTTTACTACGGTGACCAAAAAGGTTCACCGGGAACCATTATCACCTTTTTTCCTTGGGAAAATTTGCCGCGCGGTAAAGCCGGCGCCGGAATGGTGAGCGCCATTGCGTTTGCAATCCCATCCGGATCTCTCGATTACTGGCGCAAGCGGCTCAACGGCCATGGCATTGAGACAGCTGAAAGCAAACGTTTCGGTGACGCCATAATTCAATTTGAAGATCCCCATGGCCTTGTTCTGGAGCTGGTTGAAATCCAGCATGCACCAGAAAATTCACTTTTGAACGATGGTGCTATTACGTCCGGCCATCCGATCCTCGGACTTCATTCGGCAACCGCGGTGCAGCACGCTGTAGATGACATCCAGGATCTGCTGGTCAACCGGATGGGGATGGAACTTCACAACATAGAAGAAGACCGCTATCGTTTTAAAATGGATAATGATGATGCCTTCGGGCATTTCTATGATGTGGTTATCGATCCCCAGGTAGACGTCGGAAGGCAGGGCGGTGGAACCGTTCATCATATTGCCTTTCGAACACCAACAGACGACGAGCAAAGATACTGGCAAGAAATCTTTACAGACAGCGGCTTTTCGGTGACAGCCATTCGGGACCGCAAGTACTTCAAGTCTATTTATTTTCACGCGCCTGGCGGCGTTCTCTTTGAAATCGCCACCGATCCGCCGGGTTTCAGCGTGGATGAGCCTATTGAGCGACTGGGGCGTGATCTGAAGCTGCCCGATCAATATGAATCCATGCGCGCTGAAATTGAGAGCCGTCTGCCAGAGTTGCCCTCACACATTGTTAACCCCGTCCAAGTTGAACCGGTAAGTTAATTTGAAAACAGCATTATCGGGTATGTCACCTTTCTCCAATCCGGATAGCGTTAGGCCCATACCCTGTAATCGGTTTAAGGAGATATAAAATGTCTTTTTCCAAAGATTCTGACGCGGATGCGCTTAAAGAAGCTTTGCTGTCGCGCAGAAATTTTCTCAAACTTGCGGCAGCGGCCGCAGCGCCTGCAATCACCGGGGGATTTGGATTCTTCAGTCATGCACATGGCGCAAGCGGCAGCTCGTCTGCTCAGGCTGATCTGATCGTGACCAATGCAAAGGTTTCCACTATGGCCCCGGGCAAGGAGTTCGTTCAGGCATTTGCCATCCGAAACAATATGTTCGTGGCTGTCGGGGACGACAGGGATATGATGCAGTTAAAAGGTCCAAAAACACTGGTGATCGATGCCAAAAGGCGGACCATCATTCCGGGGCTGAACGATTCCCATACCCATGTGATTCGTGGCGGCTTGAATTACAACATGGAGCTTCGCTGGGATGGTGTTCCGTCTCTGGCGATTGCTCTGGAGATGCTCAAAGAGCAGGCTCAGCGCACGCCCCCGCCACAGTGGGTGCGGGTGATTGGCGGCTGGTCGGAATTCCAATTTGCCGAAAAGCGAATGCCGACACTGGATGAAATCAACGCTGCCGCACCGGACACCCCTGTGCTGGTGGTCCATTTATATGCGCGCGCGCTGTTAAACAGGGCGGCCCTGCGGGCGCTGGGCATCACCAGGGAGACGCCAAATCCGCCCGGGGGATTGATTCAAAAGGATACCCGCGGCAACCCCACGGGTATGCTGATTGCTGAACCGAACGCCTACATCGTTTATTCGACAATTGCTCAGGCACCGCGACTTTCCAGGGATGATCAGATCAATTCCTCGCGCCATTTTATGCGCGAACTGAATCGATTGGGCGTAACCAGTGTAAACGATGCCGGCGGCGGCGGCCAGAATTTTCCGGAGGACTATGACGTCATCAATGCCCTTCATGATCGGGGGCAGTTAACGCTGCGGATTGCATACAACCTTTTTGCGCAGACTCCCGGAAAGGAGTTTTCGGATTTTTCGCGCTGGGTGAATATGACCAAACCGGGCAGCGGGGATGCGCATCTGCGGGTCAACGGTGCTGGCGAAAACCTCGTCTGGTCGGCGGCTGATTTTGAAAATTTTCTATTACCCAGCCCCCACCTGAAATCTGTCATGGAGCAGGATCTTGAAAAGGTGGTGCGGCTGCTCGCGGCTGAAAATTGGCCGTTCCGTGTACATGCCACTTACAATGAGACCATCAACCGATTTCTGGATATATTTGAACGGGTCCACCGCGACATACCTCTGGATCGTTTGAACTGGCTGATCGACCATGCCGAGACGATTACACCGCAGAACATTGAAAGAATTAAAAGACTCGGCGGCGGCATCGCCGTGCAGCATCGCATGGCTTACCAGGGAGAATATTTCATCCGTCGATACGGTGATAAAATGGCAGGACAATCGCCGCCTTTGAAACGTATGCTTGCGATGGAGATCCCGGTTGGCGGTGGAACGGACGCTACCCGCGTTTCCGGGTACAACCCCTGGATTACCCTGTACTGGATGACCACCGGCAAAACGATCGGTGGGACACCACTTTATGATGACGCCAACCGTCTGGAACGCATGGAAGCGTTGCGCGTGATGACCCACGGCAGCGCCTGGTTTTCCAGGGAACAGGCCGTCAAAGGCACCATCGAGCCCGGCAGATATGCGGATTTTGCGGTGTTGTCAGACGATTTTTTCAGCATTGAAGACGAAAAAATAAAAAACATCACTGCCGTTTTAACTGTGCTGGGCGGTGAGGTCGTTTATGCGGATGCTGAATTTAAGCATCTCGGCCCTCCGGAGCTTCCCGTGAGTCCGGATTGGTCGCCGGTCGGTAAATACGGCGGGTATTACAACGCGCAGCAGCGCCGAAAAAATCCGGCTTTAGCGGCTGCGGCGGCTTCGTTAATCGAAAGACCGAAAAATGACTTGCAAGCACTTGAACATCATCATCACACCACTGTTTTAAGTGACAAGCGTAATTGGAATCTTGATTGCCCCTGTTATCTGGGTTGAGGGACTCATCAATTTACAGCAAGAATACCGACAATATTACAACCTTGAGGAGGAACATAAAATGACCAACATCCTATCAAATACCGACAGCGGTCTGATTACCGCCGACAACTCGGCTGTCGTTTTCATCGACCATCAACCCCAAATGACGTTCGGCGTCGCCAACATCGAGCGTCAGCAACTGGTTAACAATGTGGTTATGCTGGCCAAAGGGGCCAAGTTATTTGATGTGCCGGCGATTCTGACGGCCGTTGAGACAGAATCATTCAGCGGTTACATCTGGCCACAGCTAATGGACGTCTTTCCGGGGCAGCAACCCATTGAACGAACCAGCATGAATTCGTGGGACGATCCGGCCTTCCGCGAAGCGGTTAAAGCAACCGGCAAGAAAAACATCCTCATCGCCGGGCTGTGGACCGAGGTGTGTGTGACTTGGCCGGCACTTAACATGCTCACTGAGGGATACAATATCTACGTTGTCGAAGATGCCTGCGGGGCGACATCGCAACTGGCCCACGATGCGGCCATTCGTCGTTGCGTGCAGGCCGGAGTGATTCCTATGACAACGATTCCCACGGTGCTGGAGTTTCAGCGCGATTGGGCCAACCGGGAGCATTACGACGATCTGCTCGATATTTTCCGCGAACATGGTGGCGCCTATGGTGACGGCATTGACTATGCTTACACAATGGTTCATAAGGCACCGCAGGCTGCTCAAAATCCGCATGTCGTTGAAAAATAGATTGCAACTCAAAGGGAATGGTGAAAAGTCCAGTTTTGTCCTATTATAATGGTATAAGGACTAAGCGTTTAAGAACTGAGAAACACACACTTGAGGAGGTTAAGGTATGAGCAATGAAATTCAGTTTGAATACGTGACGCCTGAAGAACTGTCGGCATGGATAAAAAAGCAAAAGTCATTCTTTCTGATTCACACGCTAACCGGAATCCATTTCCAAAAGGTTCATCTGCCGGGCGCTCAAAACGCATGTGTTTTTGAGGTCACTTTTCTGGATCAAATGCATTCGATCACAGCCGATAAAGATGCGGAAATCGTTCTTTACGGGTCGAGCGAGCGCTCCATGGATGCCCTGACGGCCGCCGAAAAGCTTAAACTGGACGGCTATCAGCGAATCATGATTTTAAAAGGGGGTATCGAGTCCTGGCGTGCTCTGGGCTATCCTTTGGATGGCGAATCTGCAGATATTGTCCCTGACCCCGAGGTCCGGCTCTTACTTCCCGAAGGTCAATATCAGATCGATACGGATCAAAGTATTATTGAGTGGTTCGGCCGCAATCCCAATACTAAGCATTTCGGGACCGTCCGTATTGCCAAGGGACAGATTCAAATCGAAAACGGCAACATGACAGGTGCGGTAGAAATTGATATGGATTCGATCGAAAACATCAACCTGGAAGGTGACGAGCTCCAACCGGTGCTGGTATCTCACTTAAAGTCAGATGATTTCTTTCTGGTAAAGGCATTTCCCACGGCAAAATTTACGATCAACAACGGCCAGCTGGCCGAGGAGCCGCATCTGAGTTCACCGAATTATGAGGTCAACGGAACATTGAATCTTAGAGGCATAAAAGCAGATCTTTCTTTTTCAACCACAATTGCCGGCACCGACGACGGTGGGCTAATTGCTGAAGCGCATTTCGACATTGATCGAACCCGTTGGAATGTGGTCTACGGATCAACCCGGTTTTTTGAAAACCTTGGAATGCATCTTGTCTATGACCTTATTAGTTTTCAAGTGAAGATTGTTACAAGTAATTAAAGTAGTCATTGGTTTGTATTATATTATCACACCCAAAAAAATTGATGATTTCTGGTTTTGGCTTTCCTGCTAAAAAATTTGGATAGCCGATTTTTTTCAGATTGGTATTCCTTATTTTAAGATTCGGATTTTTTAGATTGCCGCACCTTATATACAACTATTTCTAATCAATCCTAAATTGTGTCGTAAGGCACGAAGTTTACAATTTAAAATAGGCTGATTATTTGTAGACTTGTCATCTTAATCCACAATCTGAAAACGCTTGTGATATCTGTTTCATATCTGTAAAATTGCCAAAGTTGAGATACTCTCAATATATCGCAACCCATAGAATTATAACTTATGCCATTTAATAGCGGATGAAATTAGGCGGGGAACCAGATTCAAATACAGATTATTGTCTGATAGATAAAGAAATCTAATTGTACAAATTGAGAGGTGAGATGATACCTATTGAAACACTAATAACATTTTTTACAGCATCCATTTTGCTTGGTCTTGCACCCGGACCCGACAATATATTCGTACTGACGCAGTCCGCCTTACGTGGTAGGTCTGCTGGAATAGTTGTAATGCTTGGTTTGTGCACTGGACTCATTGTGCACAGCAGTGCTG
>JASJAN010000073.1 GCA_030066985.1 Desulfobacterales bacterium | reverse complement strand
GACTGCGATTCATTATGTGCCGGAACCCGAGCAAGAAAAAGTCGAACACGTCACCTACCAGGAACTGTACGTACGGGTGAATGAATTTGCGGCCCTGCTGCGGGATTTTGCAGGGTTAAAGGCCGGCGACCGGGTCACGCTGCACATGCCCATGATCGCCGAGTTGCCGATTACCATGCTGGCCTGTGCGCGGTTGGGTGTCATTCATTCCGAGGTTTTTGGCGGGTTTAGCGGCCGGGCCTGTGCCGACCGGATTGTCGATTCGGGCAGCAATGTGTTGATTACAGCGGATGCGTATTACCGCGCCGGCAACCTGCTCAACCACAAGCAAAATGCCGATATTGCGGTTGAACTGGCGGAAAAAGACGGCCAGAAGGTGGACAAGGTGCTCATCTGGCAGCGCTATCCGGGCAAAGCCTCCAGTGACACGCCAATGGTCGAAGGGCGCGATTATTTTGTCAACGACCTGTTAAAAGATTATTACGGTGAACGCGTCGACCCGGTTCCCATGCCGGCCGAAGCGCCACTGTTTCTGATGTATACCAGCGGGACCACCGGCAAACCCAAAGGCTGTCAGCACGGTACCGGCGGTTACTTGGCCTATGTTGCCGGCACTTCCAAATATGTGCAGGACATCCATCCGGAAGATGTTTACTGGTGCATGGCCGATATTGGCTGGATCACCGGTCACTCCTACATCGTCTACGGTCCCTTATCGTTGTGTGCATCCACGGTGGTTTTCGAAGGGGTCCCCAACTATCCGGATCCAGGGCGGCCCTGGCGCATCGCCCAGAATCTGGATGTCAACATCTTCCATACCGCCCCAACCGCCATCCGGGCCTTGCGCAAAATCGGCCCCGATGAGCCCGCCAAGTACAATTATCATTTTAAACATATGACCACCGTCGGTGAGCCCATCGAGCCCGAAGTCTGGAAGTGGTACTACGAAGTCGTCGGCAAAGGCGAAGCGGCCATCGTGGACACCTGGTGGCAGACGGAGACCGGTGGATTTTTGTGCAGCACCATTCCGGCCATTACCCCCATGAAGCCGGGTAGCGCCGGACCTGGTATGCCGGGAATTCATCCGATTATCTACGATGATGAGGGCAATGTCATCCCGCCGGGCGCCGGTAAGGCAGGTAACATTTGTATTCAAAATCCCTGGCCCGGCGGATTCCAGACCATTTGGGGCGACCGCGATCGTTTTGTTGATACGTATTACGCGCGCTATTGCAAAGATCCTCAAAGCAAAGATTGGCGCGACTGGCCTTACATGACCGGTGATGCGGCTGTGGAAGCCCCAGACGGCTATTATCGCATCCTGGGCCGCATTGACGACGTGATCAACGTTTCCGGCCACCGCCTGGGTACCAAAGAAATTGAATCCGCCGCGCTGGTGGTTGATGAAGTGGCCGAGGCGGCTGTCGTACCGGTGGCCCATGAAATTAAGGGCAAAGAGCCGGATCTGTATATTGCGCTCAAACCCGGCCTGGAAGCCTCTGATGATCTGGCCCAGAAAATTTCTGATGCCGTCTGCAAGGAAATCGGAAAAATCGCCAAGCCGCGCAAGGTCTGGATTGTCACCGATATGCCCAAAACCCGTTCGGGTAAGATCATGCGGCGGGTACTGGGTGCGATTTCAAACGACAAGGATGTTGGCGATGTGACCACTTTGGCCAATCCTGAGATCGTTGAAGAGATCAAAGATATGGCTAAATGATAGGGTTTTGACCTGTTCGGGTTAGAAACGCCTGATCGCTGTTTTGCCTAATACGAACACAGGCGCAACTGAACCAGAATCTGAAAAGACAGGCAAGAGGAGATCCGAATGAACTGTCAAAGGTATCCACCAACGGTAAAAAAATGACAGGCCTTCTGCAGGGATGCACGCTACTATGGACGCGACAGTGCTCTGCAGACATTTGGGGATTGACAATGCGATCAGATTATCTATTAAACGCACAAAGCAAAGGAGGTGATGCCGGCCCGCAAACGTTGATTACGGATATGAATCGTAATTTGTCTACTAATCTGTGAAAGGAGAAGAACATGGCTACTCATATTTACTGGCTGTTCTTTTTTGTTCTCCTTTACTGGGGATACTGCATTACCATCGGAGTCCGTGGCTACCTGATTGCCAAGAAGGGAACCGACTACTTTATTGCCGGACGCCAGCTCAACATCTGGGTATTCGTACTGGCAGCCACAGCGACCTCCTTCAGCGGTTGGACCTTTGTCGGCCACCCGGCTCTGATGTGGCGGGATGGGCTACCCTACGGGTATGCATCATTTTATGTGTTAACCATTCCGTTCACGGGCGTGCTCTTTTTGAAACGCCAGTGGCTGATCGGCAAACGCTATGGATATGTGACCCCGGGGGAGATGTTCCATGGTTATTTTAACTCAGAGGCCATGCGTGTTCTAACAGTGATCGTGGCGCTGTTTTTCAGTATTCCCTACCTGGGAATTCAGCTGCGGGCCTCGGGCGTGCTGTTTAACATTTTAACCGATGGCTTGTTTTCGGTTAATGTGGGCATGTGGCTGTTGGCCATCGTCGTGCTCTTGTACGTGGCCCTGGGCGGTTTGCGCTCGGTGGCTTACGTGGATACGGCCCAATGCATTCTGCTCTGGGGCGGTATTCTTGGCATCGGCGTTATTGCCGTCAATTATGCCGGTGGTTGGGATTCGCTGACCTCCAAGTTCGGCGATGTCGTGGCCTGGATCCACAGCGGCGGAACGGCGGTGCCCGCCTGGGCTGATCCGGAGGCGGTCAAAGTCTTTCTGGCCAACAAGAAATCCATCATCAAACTGACACCGGATGGGTATTCCCACCTGGTGGCGGTGCCGGGCGTCATCCAGTTCGTGCCCTCCCAGGCGACAGCTGTGGGCGGCACCTGGACCGGTTTCATGATTTTAACCTACATGTTTGCGTTGATGGGTATTCATGCGTCACCGGCCTTTTCGATGTGGGCGTTTGCCAACAAAAACCCCAAACCTTTCCCGCTGCAGCAAGTATGGGCTTCGACCCTGGGGATCGGCTTTGCCCTGTTCATTTTCACCACCATGCAAGCCATGGGCGGCTGGGTCCTTTCATTATACAGGCCGGAGGGGATGGATTCAACCATCCTGCCCCTTGCCAACCTGGTAGGCGGCAAACAGGCCAACCTGGTGCCGTATTTAATCCATCTGCTGAAAGACACCGCACCGTTTGCCGTGGGCCTGCTGGCCATCTGTGCTCTGGCGGCCATGCAATCCACCGGCGCGGCCTATATGTCGACCGCTTCTGGTATGCTGACTCGTGACATCGTCAAACGCTTTATTAAAAAGGACATGACCGAAACGCAGCAAACCTACTGGGGCCGTATTACCGTTCTGATCGTTGTGGGCTCGGCGCTGATTTTTGCAAGCCTTGTGCCCGGGGCCATCGTGATGTTGGGTGCATTTGCGACCTCCTACGGGTTTATGATGTACCCGGCCCTGATTTCGGTCTGCTACTGGAGATTCCTCACCCGTCAGGGCGTGGTTACGGGGCTGATCTGCGGTATGATTGCGGTCTTTCTAACCTTCCGGTTCGACCTGGGGCTGCCCTGGGGCTATAACCCGCTGACAATTTACGCTGCTGGCTGGGGTATTTTGTTCAACCTGCCGGTGGCCATCCTTATCAGCCTGTTTACGCAGCCCAAGGAAGCCGAGGATACATTCCGCATCGAATGGCATAAATTTGTCTCAGCGCATGCGGGTTTGCCCGAAGAAAAGAAACCGTTGATCAAATGGGGCTGGGCGATCACCATCATCTGGTTCCTGTTTGCCATCGGTCCGTTCTGCGTGATCGGCAACACCATCTTCGGTGATCCCATGGATCCGTCAACCTGGCCCAATGGTATGCCATCTATCTGGATCTGGCAGATTATCTGGTGGATCGCGGGTGTCGGTATGATGTGGTTCCTGGCCTACAAGCTGCAAATGTCGACCAACATTACCACCGACTTTGAGGCCTTGAAGCACGATATTTACGAAGATGAGCCTGCTGTTACTGAGGGCACCTCCCGCGGACAATCCGGCGTCTGACCCATAGACGTTAAATTGGATTAAGTGGATATCAGAAGGACGGGGAGGCGTGACCGCCTCCCCGTCCAATCCCTCCATCAGCGAATTAAAATCAAAGGGGGCAGGGATGATTGCTTGCTAAAGGCTATCAGTACCCGCAAACTATGTATCGTCCCGTATTTATACTAACCATTTCATTGCTCCTGGTGAGCGGTTGCGGCCTGGGCGTTTCAGATTATCAGGATGCGATCCTGGATGGTATTTCCGCCCTCAATCGAAACAGGACGGATAACGCACTTGAAGCCTTCAACCGCGCCATTGATATTGATCCAAACAAGGCCGACGGCTTCTTGGGAAGGGCCAACACACTCAGTACCCTGGAACGCTTTGAAGAAGCGCTGCCGGATTACAACAGGGCCATTGAAATCGAACCGACCATGGCCAATGCCTATGTGAATCGGGGATCCATATACAGCCGCATGGGGCAATATGAAAAAGCCATCGCCGATTACGAAAAAGGGCTGGAGCTGGATCCGGAGATCGATGATCCGCCGGGTTTTATAAAGCGTATGTTTAGCAACGAGCCGAATACGGATAAAGGTATCCGCCGGCATCTGGAATTTTTAAAGCAAAAGGTGCAAACCTCAAACAGCACCTCGTGAACCGGCATTGCAAAAAGGGGGGTTCAACAGAATCATTTCCACACTTGAAAAGCGTGATACAACATTCAGGTGTTGGGTTTAAAAAAGGTGTCAGGTGTCAGGTGTCAGGTTTCAGATAAGGTGAGTGCAGCGCTGGTCTGAAACCCAAGATCTGACGCCTAACGTCGAGGTTATCCAACGACAGGAGCAACCACTTTAACTGCCATAAAATTGAACACGATCCGGCCAAAGGAGGCACATCATGGCAAATCCTTATGAAGTTGCCCATAGCCAATCCATGGAAGACCCAAACGGTTTCTGGGGGGCGGCAGCTGAAGACTGCCACTGGTATAAAAAATGGGAAAAGGTATTGGATGATTCTAACAAACCGTTTTATCGCTGGTTTAGTGGCGGGGAGATGAACACCTGCTACAACGCCCTGGATTATCACATTGACAACGGCCGGGGTGATCAAAACGCGATGATTTACGATTCGCCGGTTACCGATACCATCAAAAAATACACCTACAACGATCTGCGTGACGAGGTGGCCCGTTTTGCCGGCGCCCTGGCTGCCCAGGGTTTGAGCAAGGGCGATCGGGTCCTGATTTACATGCCGATGATTCCGGAAGCTGTTATTGCTATGCTGGCCAGCGCCCGTCTGGGTGCGGTGCACTCGGTGGTGTTTGGTGGATTTGCCGCCAAAGAACTGGCGGTGCGCATCAATGATGCCAAGCCCAAGGTCATTGTGTCCGCTTCCTGCGGTATAGAGGTCAAACGCAT
This sequence comes from Desulfobacterales bacterium, assembly GCA_030066985.1. Lineage (NCBI taxonomy): Bacteria > Pseudomonadati > Thermodesulfobacteriota > Desulfobacteria > Desulfobacterales > Desulfobacterales bacterium. The sequence goes on along the minus strand of JASJAN010000073.1, from coordinate 27,653 downwards.
CATTGCCTACAAACCGCTGCTGGATGAGGCCATTGACATGGCTGACGCTAAGCCGGAGTATTGCATTGTCAAGCAGCGACCCATGGAAACCGCTTCGATGCAAGAAGGGCGTGATCTGGATTGGGATGCTGTCATGTCAAAAGCCCAACCGCATGATTGTGTGCCGGTGGCGGCCACCGATCCATTGTACATCCTGTATACATCCGGAACCACGGGTGTGCCCAAAGGCGTGGTGCGCGATAACGGCGGTCACATGGTGGCCCTTAAATGGACGATGGGTGCCGTTTATAATGTGCAAGCCGGCGATGTCTATTGGGCGGCCTCGGATGTGGGTTGGGTCGTGGGCCATTCCTATATCGTTTACGGCCCTTTGCTGAAAGGATGCACCACCATTTTATTTGAAGGCAAACCGGTGGGCACACCGGATGCCGGTGTTTTCTGGCGCGTGATTTCCGAACACAATGTCAAGGTCATGTTTACAGCGCCGACGGCATTTCGCGCCATTAAACGCGAAGATCCCAAAGCGGAGCTGATGAAAAATTATGATTTGTCCAATTTTAAGGCGCTTTTTCTGGCCGGTGAACGCACGGACCCCGATACGCTTAAATGGGCTGAAAACAGCCTGAATGTTCCGGTCATCGATCACTGGTGGCAGACGGAAACCGGCTGGGCCATCGCTGGGAATTGTCTGGGACTGCATCATTTTCCGGTCAAGGAAGGCTCGCCCACCAAAGCGGCTCCGGGCTGGAACCTGCAGGTGGTTGATGAAAACACCCAGCCGGTTGCCAGCGGTGAAATCGGAGCGCTAGTGGCCAAATTGCCCATGCCGCCGGGCACTCTGCCGACACTGTGGAATAACGATGATGGCTTTTTGGCGGCTTACATGGAGGAATTCCCCGGCTATTACAAAACCGCAGATGCCGGTTATATTGATGATGAAGGCTATGTTTTTGTGATGAGCCGCACCGATGACATTATCAACGTTGCCGGTCACCGGCTTTCCACCGGTGCTATGGAAGAAGTCCTGGCCGATCACCCGGATGTGGCCGAATGTGCGGTATTAGGGGTTGAAGACAAACTCAAGGGACAGGTGCCCGTTGGATTTATGGTGCTGAATGCCGGTGTTGAGCGTGATTCGAACGAGATAATCGCTGAAGTCATCCAGATGGTGCGCGATCGCATCGGGCCGGTGGCTTCTTTTAAGACCGCCACGGTGGTCAAGCGCCTGCCCAAAACGCGCTCCGGCAAAATTTTGCGCGGCACGATCCAAAAAATTGCCGATAATACACCTTACAACGTGCCGGCAACCATCGATGATCCGACTATTCTGGATGAAATGGAGGAAGCGCTGACTGGTATCGGCTACGCCAAAGCCAGAAAAGAATAAAGTGGTATCACTATGCCCAAAGAAATACTCATCGTAGATGATGAGCCCAGTATTGTTGTTCCGATCCAGTTTTTGATGGAGCAGCAGGGCTACAATGTCATCGTTGCCAAAAACGGTGAGGATGCGCTTGATATTATTTTAAAATACAAGCCGGACCTCATCCTTTTGGACATCATGCTTCCCGGAATTGATGGGTATGAAGTCTGCGAAATCGTGCGATTGAATCCTGATTTTAGAAATGTTAAAATCATTTTTCTAACAGCCAAGGGCCGCGAGGTTGAAATTGCCAAAGGTATGGCGCTCGGGGCGGACGCCTACATTATCAAACCGTTTTCGAATGCAGAAGTCGTTGCCAAGGTTAAAGAGCTTCTAGAAAATACGCATGAAAAGACGGGGACATAAATTCTGGCAGGCGATTGCGCTATCTGTTGCCGCTTGGCTGATCATATGCATTGGTTTTGCCGTCTGGTTTAAAACCCAACTTTCCCCGGAAGCGTTAGGCTTTTTGGCGGACCTTATCAAGGCGCATTTCGGGCCTCTTCTGATCCTGGCAGTTTTGTTGCTGCTGTCCGGCGCACTTCTTTTAGACAGCATCTTGCGCAAATACATCCGGCCTTTGCGCAAAATTACCGAACAAATAACTCTGGTGAATCCAACCAATCCTTCTCACCGGTTTGATATTGCCGGTGCCGCCGAGATTCAGCAGCTCTGCGAGCGTTTAAACGAAGGGGCGACCCACTATGAATCCCTGCTAAATGATATTGAAAAACGCGTCAATACGGCCCGGGCCCAATCGGAAGAAGAGAAAAATATCCTGGCGGCCATAATGTCGGAGTTGCCCGAAGGGGTGATCGTCTGCAATCCGGAGGGCCAAATTTTGCTGTACAATAACCGCGCCAAACAACTGCTGTCGGGTATGGGTGATGACAGCCATGAAACCGGCCTAAGATTTGTTGGCCTGGGGCGCTCCGTTTTCGAGATTTTTGACGAAAATTTAATCCGTCACACCATCGATCAAATTATTACGAAATTAGAAAATGACGACGCAGATGTGGTTTCCTACTTTGTTACTCAAGGTGCTGAAAATACATTGCTGCGCGCTGAAGCGGTTCCGGTTTTAGACTTTCGCCGGCATTACTCGGGCTTGATCTTGATCTTGTCTGATATTACCCAGCAGCTTGAATCCCAAAATTATCTGAATCTCACACTGCAATCGTTTACCCGCGGCATCCGGGCTTCATTTGCCGGTATCCGTTCGGCGATTGAAACCATCCTGGATTACCCGGATATGGATGCCAATCGTCTTGAGACACTTAAAAAGATTATTCACAAAGAGTCACTAAATATCGGTGACCTTTTGGAACGCGATCCCACCCTGTCTTCTCACCCCATGTTCAATCAATGGCCGCTGGAGCGGATTGCAGTGCAAGATCTGTTAGACGTATTGAGGGCCAGGTGTCGTCAGAGTCTAGGTGCTGATTTGCGAACAGATGATATTGCCAGCGAGCATTACGTCCATGTCGACCAATCCTCTTTTTTGCTGGCCCTTTTGTTTGTCATTCAACAGATCCAAAAAGCGACCGGGGTGAGTGAAATGAGTTGCCGCTTGATCCAGTTGCAGCGTTTTGTGGGTTTGGATCTGCTCTGGTCAGGGCACCCGCTAAAAGCAGATCTACTAAAAGCCTGGGAAACCCAGCCACTGTCTTTTGAAAAAGAGGGCTTCTCGCTAACCCTCAGAGAAGTGATTGATCATCACAACGGTGAAATCGGCTTATATGCATCCAAGAGCTTAAAGGATACCGCTTATGTGCGCTTTTTTCTACCGGTCGTTTACCTCATCAAACCCGAGCGATCACGCTCATTGATGATCCTGCCGGAAAGCCGTCCCGAGTTCTATAATTTTGATATGTTTTTGCAGGTGGAGGAACAACCGGAGCTGCAGAACCGCAATTTGTCTAAACTGTCTTATACGGTGTTCGATCTGGAAACCACCGGTTTGAACCCCACTGAGGGCGACGAGATCATCTCCGTTGGTGCCGTTCGCATCGTTAATGGCCGCTTGCTGCAAAACGAGCGCTTCGAGCAATTGGTGGATCCCAAACGATCGGTGCCCTGGACTTCGGTAAGGATACACGGCATTCACCCCGAGATGCTGGAGGGAATGCCGACCATCGATGAAGTGCTGCCGATGTTTTATGATTTCGCAAAAGACACCATTTTAGTGGCACATAATGCCGCCTTTGATATGCGCTTTTTACAATTAAAGGAGGAGTTAACTGGGGTGAAATTTGTCAATCCGGTGCTGGATACGTTATTGCTGTCGGCTGTTGTCCATCCATCCCATGAAGATCATAATTTGGAAGCCATTGCCAAACGGCTGGGTGTCCGGATTTTGGCTCGACATACCGCCATGGGTGATGCCGTGGCGACCGGTGAAATGTTTCTTAAATTTTTACCACTGCTGTCGCAGCAGAAAATTTTTACCCTCAGCCAGGCTCTGGCGGCTTCTCAGAAAACGTTCTATGCCAGGCAGAAATTCTAAAGGTTTAAAGGTTTAGGGTTCAAAGGTTCAGAGGTTGGGTACATAAGGTAAACATCGGAGATCAGTTGAGCGAAGCCGTAAACCTTTGAACCTCTGAACCCAGAACCATTTGCCTGATACCACTGGGAACTACTGATAGAAGCGATCTTAAAAATAGTAGATCGCGCTCCCCGCATGAATGCGGGATTTCACATCTGATCTAAGAAATTTAAGGTGTTCAACAAAACAAGGCGTGAACCGATTCAAAAGTGGCGCATACACGTTAGTATTCGAGCATTTTGAATCGGTTCGTAACACAGCCACTGAGCGCTAGATGCATTTTTAAGATCGCTTCTAGGAGGTGAGGGCGGTTTCACGATGCGTGGGCAGAGAAAATGAAAAAGTCGACCCAATGCCGGGTTTGCTTTTAACCCATATTTGCCCGTGGTGAAAATCAATGATGCGTTTACTGATGGTCAGTCCTATACCGGTGCCGTAAGGCCGACCTCTGGACGGGTCTTTGACCTGTTGGAATTTCTCAAAAATTTTATTTTGATCCCTGGCCCTGATGCCAATGCCGTTGTCTTCGACATCGACCTGCACCTGTTCTGCATTGGCAGTCAGGCGGATGATTATTTTGCCGCGATCGGAATCGCAAAATTTGACGGCATTAGAGATCAGGTTCACCATGACCTGAACCAAACGATCACGATCACCGGATATGAGCGGCGGGTTGTCGATGAGTTCATAGTCGATACGGATGTTTTTATCTTCAACCAGTTGCCGAGTGCTGGCAACCGCGTCCTCGATAACCTCTTTAATGTCGGTGGCAATGATGACCCAGTCCATCTGAGCGGATTCAATTTTTTCATAATCCAGCACCTGGTTAATCAGACGGGTCAAGCGCTCGCTTTCTTTAATAATGATACCGGTAAAGTTTTTGTGTTGATCTACCGCAATGTCCGGATTGGTGTGCAGGATTTCAGCCAGCGAGCGGACCGATGTTAACGGAGTGCGCAGTTCATGAGTGACGGTCGAGATAAATTCATCCTTAAGACGATCCAGATCTTTGAGACGGCGATTGGCTTCCTGAAGTTCGGCGGTGGCTTTCTCAAGCTCCCGGCTGTAAGCAATCACCTGCTGGGTTTCATCGAGAATATTCAATACTTCTTCGATGCCCAGGGATTCTTCTTTGACAACCGATGCGACCATAACACGGGCGGATGCCGAACCGATGGCACCGGCCAGCAATCTTTCAGCATAGCTGACCAGATTGGCGTCGGCGGTCACGAGATAGTTCCAGCTGAGTTTGCGTTTGTCGGCATAGTCGGCAAGGGCTTCATCGGTGCGCCGGCGGCCCAAAAAGCGCACTAGCAGAGATCTAAGATCCGGTAGGCTGGCGGTTCCGCGCCAGAAATGGGACTCGCCTGCTTCCTCAGAATATCTGAAAACATCAACAAACAAAGCGGCCTGGGTGTGCTCGATGGTGCGGGGACGGCTGAAAATGGATGCACCGATATATGCACCGGTGTTAACCAGCAGGCTCCAGAAAACCGCGTGAGAAATTTGGTTGAAGCCCTGCAATCCGAATAATTCAAAGGGTTTGAGCAGCTCGATGCCCATAGGCCCCCGGGTCACAAACACATCGGAGATGATGCCGGCAGGTACCAGTGACGGCAGGAAAAGGGTGTAGGTCCACACCGCAAATCCGGCCAGCAGACCGCAAATGGCACCGGTGCGGGTCCCGCCTTTCCAAAAAATACCACCCAACAGGGCTGGTGCAAACTGAGCAACCGCTACAAAAGACACCAGCCCCATGGAGACCAGGGCATAAAATTCGCCAATCGTGCGGAAATAGGCGTAGCCGAGCAACAAAACCAGTACAATACTGCACCTGCGGATCGTCAGCAGCAGACCACTGTAATCCTGGCGCAGCCCCATCTCCTCTATGGGCAATCGCAGTAGCACGGGCATGACCAGGTCATTGCAGATCATTGTGCTCAGGGCAATGGTCTCAACGATGACCATGCCGGTTGCAGCCGACATGCCGCCAAGATAAACAAACATGGCAATTAGCTGCTGGCGTTCGGCCATCGGAAGCGTCAGCGCAAAAAAGTCGGCATCGGCGTTGCCGTCCGGAAAACGCAGGATGCCGCTGAAGGCCACCGGTAAGACAAAAATATTGATGGCCAGCAGGTAAAGCGGAAAAAGCCAGATCGCTTTATTGAGGTGCTCTTCATTGACGTTTTCAACAACGGCAATTTGGAATTGACGGGGTAAAAAAACAATGGCCAGCATTGAAATCAGCAAATAAATGCTCCAGTCTGTGTAGCTGAAACTCTGGCCTTTGATCGTCAAGTATTTATCAAAAAGGAGCGCGCTGCCGCTGCCCGGTTTTGCGCCAAGGGTATTTTGGGGATCGGGATAAACTGCGGCCTTTTGAAAAAGGTCGCCAAATCCATTATGGATAAAATAAGTCACAAATATACCTACGGTTAGAAATGCCGCCAGCTTTACAATTGATTCAAAGGCGATGGCGGCAACCAGGCCCTCGTGTCGTTCGGTGGCATCCAGATGGCGGGTGCCGAACAAGATGGCAAAGACAGCTAGCAGCAAAGCGATATAAAATGCAGGGTCGAACATGACCGGAACGTCGGAAAAGCTGAATGGGGCCGATATGTCAGGATATTGCGTGATCAGCAAAAATCCGGTTGAAATGGCTTTCAGCTGCAGCGCAATATAGGGGATCACACCGATGACGGCAATATTGGTGGCCAGTCCACCCAGCGTGGTGCTTTTACCATAGCGGGAGGCAATGAAATCGGCGATGGAGGTGATGCGGTGAATCTTGCTGATGCGGATGATTTTTTGCCAGATTGACCAGCCCAGCAATGCCATCAGGGTTGGGCCGATGTAAATGGTTAAAAAGCCCAGGCCGCTGCCGACGGCCAGCCCGACACTACCGTAGAAGGTCCAGGCCGTGCAATATACGGCCAAGGAAAGGGCATAGATATAAGGATTGCTGATGATGCTGCGCCCGGCATCGGCGCGTTTGTCACCGTAATGGGCGATGCCAAAAAGCAGGCCCATGTAGCCGAATGATACGAATAGTATGACCCCGGTCTCTAACATCTGTTATGACCCAGTTTGCTGATCGGATTTTGATGGGGGTTGACCGCGGGTTTTGGCCGCCAGTGATGCCAGCAGAATTAAGAACAACCAGGCGGTGAAGATATACAAAATTAGCAGGGGCATACCCAACAGACTGGTTTTGAGGCTAAACAACGACAGCAGCGGGTAATTGAACAAAACCATACCCAACAAGAATAAACCGACTAAGCGTTTATTTTTTCTGGCTTTGGGGGTCATTGGTCACCATCTGTTTGCCCACACTGAAAGGAAATGCCCTTTTATGGTATGGCATGCCACTATAAATTAATTGAATTGCAGTGTCAAATGCGTCTTGCGGCCACGGTGTCACTGCTTTTGACAAAGTGCAATTCGAATTGGCACCTGGCGCAAGTTGTGCTACGGTAGAAACCATGTTTGCCTATTGGGCCTCTATGAGCAACAATGCGAGCACATGAATTAGGAGAACCTATGTCACAATCGATACTTACATTCCTATCGAAGCAGGCTCCGTTTTCAGAACTGCCGCCAGCTGAATGCAAGCGGATTGCTGAATCCATTCGCATTGAGAACTACGACAGCGGTCACAACCTGTCCATGCAGGGTCGCACGAAATTGGAGAGCATCTATATCGTCAGGGAGGGAATTCTGGAACTTTTTTACGAATCCCGGGGCGAAAAGGAAATGAGCGGCATCATCAAACCGGGAGAAGTTTTCGGGGGTATTTCGATATTGATGAATGCCGGTATATCGGTGCGCTCGGTCAAGGTGGTTGAGGATGCGACGGTCTACATTTTACCGGAGAGCATTTTTCTGGATATTGCCACCCAGCATTCGGATTTTTACGAGTTTTTTGCCGAGAAGTTTCGCAAGCGCATGATGAACAAATCTTATGCTTCGGTGGTTGCTGCCGGCCAGGTCCTTCATTTTCTGCATGAGCTGGCACCTTTTTCGTTTCTTCCCCAGGAGGATTTGGAAAAAATGGCCGCAGCGATCTCTATTATCAATTATCCAAAGGACACCATTCTGTTTGCCCAGGGGCGTTCCAAAATCGATTATTTGTATATCATTCAAAAAGGGGCGGCGGAGCGTTATTTTGAAGAAAATGATGAAAAAACCCTGCGCGGAATGCTCGGTGAGGGCGATATGTATGGCGGTATTTCCATGCTGGTCAATGATGGCCTCGCCATCCGAACCCTGCGGGTTAGCGAGGATTCGTATTTCTATATATTGCCGAAAGAGTTGTTTTTAGAAGCTTGCCAAAAACACGGCGCTTTTTCAGATTTTTTTACAGACACTTTCGGCAAAAGGATGTTGGATCGCTCCTACGCCGAAATTATCGCGCACAATCGCGGGCCGAGCGAGCAGACCACCGAGTTTTTTAACCGGCCGGTGGAAAGCATCTTCAACAAAGATCTGGTTTTTTGCGATCAAAATATGCCCATTCAGGCAGCAGCGGCGGTAATGAGCGAACACAATACCAGCTCCATTTTCGTTCGCGAACCCAAAGGAAAATTTGTCGGTGTTGTGACAGATAATGATTTAAGAAAAAAAGTAACGGCTACCGGCTATGACATCTTAAAGCCGGTTTCTGATATTATGTCGTCACCCTTGAGCATGATTCCCAAAAAAGCCCTTTTGTTTGAAGCCTTGATGGAAATGATGCAAAAAAATATCAAACATTTGGCGGTGACCGAAAATACCGACAAGGTTATTGGGGTCATAACCAATCGGGATTTGCTAAGAGCTCAGGGGCAGTCGCCTTTATTTATCATCCGAGAGATTATTCAGGCCAAGTTTATCAACCAGATTGTGCAAGTTCGCAAACAGGTCCCGCGTTTGATTGAAACCCTGATCAATACCGGCTCAAAAGCTCGCAATGTCACCGGTCTTTTAACAACGGTTTCGGACACCATTCTGAAAAAGATTATCGGATTTGCCCTCGAGGAGTTCGGACCGCCGCCGGTTAACTTTGTCTTTATGATTTTGGGCAGTGAAGGCCGCATGGAGCAGACGCTGAAAACCGATCAGGACAACGCCATCATATTTGAAGATGTGCCCTCCGATTCGCTTAAAAAGGTGACCCAATATTTTTTAAAATTCAGCGAGCGGGTTTGCAACTGGCTGGATGAAGCTGGCTATGCCCTTTGCAAAGGCGGCATCATGGCCAAAAATGCAAATTGGTGTCAGCCACTGTCGGTCTGGAAAAGCTATTTCCGGCGCTGGATTCATACAGCCGAGCCGGAAGCCTTGCTGCAGGCCAGTATTTTCTTTGATTTCAGGGCTGGATATGGAGAGGAAGGGCTAATCACCGATTTGCGGCAATACCTGTTTAAAGAACTGGCAGGATGGCCCGGGTTTTTTCGTCATATGGCGGAGAATGCCATGTATTTCACACCACCGATCGGCTTTTTTCGTAACTTTGTGGTAGAATCGGAAGGCGAGCACCGGGATGCCTTTGACATTAAAGCAGCTATGCAGCCGATTGTTGATTACGCCAGAATCTATGCCCTCAACAACCAAATTGAGCAGACCAATACCCATGAGCGCTTAAATCAATTGCTGGCTATTGAAAAGATTAGCCCCGAGGAACACAATGAGCTGGAAACGGCATACAGCTATATGATGCAGCAGCGCCTGGTGCGCCAAGTAAAAGCTATGGTCGAGGAAAACGTTGCTCCCAACAATTATATCAACCCCAAAAAGCTCTCACGCATCGAACAGACCATGCTGAAAGAAATCTTCAAGCGCGTTGAAAAATTTCAGGGCAAGCTCAGCTTTGATTTTACCGGCATGACCTAATCTCCTGTTCTTTGTGGTTTCAGGTTTCAGTGTTCAGGTGTCAGCTTTTCATTGCTGGCCTATGGTGCTAACTTGTAGCCAGCTGCCAACTTCAAGCAAATCATTAAAGCATCAACAACCCGGGCCGAAGACGGACGACGTGTTCCGTAAAGTATGGACAAGAGGTCGGAAGTTAGAAGTGAGCAGCCAGAGGCCTGACACCTGAAACCTGACACCTTTTTTTATTTCAGAGCCCTGGAAATCAAGCGAATCTTGCGCTTCATATCGGAAATTTCTTCCAGCAGACCATCTGGCGGTGGATCGCCCGAAAACTGATGCTGCATCATCTTGTACTGCAGATTTAAATACTGCTTGTTCAGATCAATAAACACCTGATCACGATCCTCGGGCGGCTTTTGCGACATCTGATGCTGAGCCGCTCTGTTTGGGGCGTTCTTTTTGCGGCGCACCATCAGAACCCCCATGACGCCCACCGCCAGCAGTACTAGGAGCGCCCCTCTCGAAATTGAAAGCGGTGTCTGATTATTTTGTGATGTGCTTTCAGGCTGTCGGTTAGCGGGCGGTGCCAATGACTCGGCCTTTATCTGATCAAATCCCAATAGTCCCGTTCCAGCTATCAACATGACACTAAAGGCAGCGGTGATGAGATGTTTCAAGTTCATTTTTCCACTCGTAGAATTGAAGGTTTGGGAACGGTGGCCTGCGGCCGACAATCATCCGTTGAATGCGCGGTTGAGAGAGGCTTTAACGCAATATCGGCTTATCGATAATCTCTGCAAAAACTAAGCCTTGCTCTTCACGACATCAAAAAGCTTTTGTGGTTGCCCAATTGATGCGGGTTTATGGTGATAACCTAAGCATATTGAGACAATTTTGCATTAGTAACAACAGGCGAAAATTATGTTTTTGTGCAACAATGTGTGCAGGAAAACACACGCATCATACTGAAATTATTATAAATAAGTATATAATGAATTTGCTGGCCTTCACCATCTATCTTGTATTTAGCCGCTTAAAAGGGATTCATTTACTAGAGTCCGGCTCAAGTGGTTCTTGGTGGTGTAAGCGGATTTGTTGATTGACGACCCAAAAGAAGGCCTTATGGTGTAGGTGTTGTTGCAAGCATTTTGGATGATGACGCTAGCAAAGGAGAACCAGAATGAGTCAACGCGCAAAAGACTTGGACGAGCGTTTCGCGGATTTCAATTCCGACGTCATTACATTTATTGAAAGCTGTTTTGATAATAATTGGGCAACCATCTGTCCAGGCGAACATTGGCCGGTGGGTGTGGTGGCGCGACATATTGCGGTCGGTCATTACAGCGCCATTAAGCTAGCCAAAATGATAGTAGAGGGTCAGTCATTGCCGGAGCTCACCCAGGAGATGATCGACCAGGGTAACGCGCAACACTCGCAAAAACACGCGGATTGTACCAAAGAGGAAGTGTTGGGCATTTTACGGTAAAATGGGTCATCTGTTGCCCAATACATTATCGGCCTGGATGACGCGGATTTAGATCGCACCGCCTCACTGGCTTTAGCCGGAGGCACAATCAGCGCCCAGCAATTTATTGCAAACATCATTATTCATTCCGGAAGCGAGCACTTTGCCAGTATGAGGGCCGCTGTCGGTTAAAGAAAGGTGACCCCAATGAAGCTCAAGATACACTTTGCATTCAGATACACGCTTTTGATGATCATGGCTATCCTGTTTTATATCAGCTTTGCTTTTGTTAATTCACAGACGCCTTTTAACATGTCGACCGCATCGGCAGACAACCAATACGGCATACAAGGCCAAATCGCACCGGCCTGGAATCTATCCACCTGGATTGACGGCAATGGCCAAAATATCGATCCAATTCGTCTGGCGGATTACCGCGGAAAGGTTGTCTATCTTTATTTTTGGCAGGATTGGTGACCGGGTTGCCAAAGGGTTGGGTTTCCAACGCTCAAGCAGCTTACCGAAGCTTTCAAAAAAACAGATGATGTCGTTTTTGTGGGCATCCAAACCGTATTTGAAGGTCACAGTATTAATACCGAAGAAAAACTGCACAAAAATCAGATAAAATATGATTTGCAGATCCCCATGGCACATGCCGGAGGAGAACAAGAACCCCACCAGATTCCGAAGATCATGCGCGACTACCGTTCCGGGGGCACACCCTGGACTGTCATAATCGATCCGTCGGGTAAAGTGGTCTTTAATAATTTTCACATCGATGTTGATCCGGCCATTGCTTTGATCGAAAAATTGCGGCTGCAAAAAAATCGCATCTAATCCCATTTCCAAAATATAAAAACTCAGTTGCGGTCGTAGTAGAATAAATATACAATAACGTAACACCCGTTTGTTGCAGGTCACCTCCTGTTATCATGAGATCTCCGCTGTTTGAAAGTGGTGAGTAAATTTCATTTCAAGGAATTGCGCATGACATCTCCAAAGACCGATCTATTGGATAAACTGGAAAATGATGTTGTCCTGGTTGCTGAAGGCTACCTTTTTGAACTCGAAAGAAGAGGGTATCTCAAGGCTGGGCCCTTTGTGCCGGAAGCTGTTTTAAAATTTCCAAATGCGGTGCGGGACCTCCATACGGAGTTCATGCGAATGGGTAGTGATGTCGTGGTCGCCTTTACGTACTATGGCCACCGCTCAAAAATGAAATCAGTCGGATTGGAAGATCAGCTCGAAACTTTAAATATAAAGGCGGTTGAGCTGGCCAAAAAGGTGGCTGACACCCACAAAGGCCTAACGGCGGGAAACATCTGCAATACATGGGAATATGACAGCAGCCACACGGAAGCATCAGAAAGAAAAATCAGGGCCATTTTCAGCGAACAGGTGCAATGGGCAATACAGGGAGGTGTTGATTTTATTGTTGCTGAAACCTTCAGCCACCTGGGTGAAGCCTTGATTGCCCTGGAGGTGATTAAAGCAGCCGGTCTTGCGGCCGTGGTCACGTTTACACCCGCCACCGCTCAAAGCTGTGATGGTTACAGCTGGGCCAAGGCTTGCCGAATTCTTGAGGAAAACGGTGCCGATGTGGTGGGCCTAAATTGCGGCCGAGGCCCGCAGACCATGCTGCCGATTTTAGAAGACATCCGGCAAGCTGTCAGCGGGCATGTGGCCGCGCTGCCGGTGCCCTATCGTACTGACAATAAAAGCCCCAGCTTTTTTGATTTGCAGTTGTCTGACGGACAAATTGCCTTTCCGGTGGCACTGGACCCATTTGTGCTCACACGGTACGAGATGGCTGATTTTGCGGTGCGGGTCCGTGAGATGGGCATCAACTATATCGGTATCTGCTGCGGGGCCGGTCCCCACCACGTGCGGGCAATGGCCGAGGCCCTGGGGCGTCAGGTGCCCGCCAGCGAATATTCGCCCGATATGGCGCTGCATCCGATTCTGGGTGACGAAACATCCCAAAAAAAAGCGTACATCGAATGCCGATTTGTGCCGTTTCCCGATGAGTCTGATTCCGATCCGTAACGAATTTTTTTCGGCCTGCGAGTTGGGCGCAGCCTTCGATGCTATTTCTCCCCTTGTCCCTCCATTTCAAATTCACAACCAAATAGGAAAGGGGCAGCTCACACCGTTAGATGAACTGCCCCTGCTGGAAAAGGAAACGCAAAAAGAAAGGTGTCAGGCGGTAACCTTGCAAGCCAAATAACAGGGTTACTGTGAAGCCCCTTTCAGCATGGAGTTTTATGTGCGGTAGGCCATAGAAAAGTTTGGCTGCCCCACAGCGGAAAATTCCGCACCTTTAGAAGTCGATCGTAATTGCGCCAACATTTTTTTGTGTTGACGCATCTGGAAACCTTAACTTCTGTGGTCTATGCAGCTATTGCCGCGATATCGCATCAGGTAAAATGCAAGTCGCCACCCGTGACCGGGTTGCCCAATCCGCTGAATCCGCTCACGGTAACATTGGGACCCAGATAATTTGACATATACCGCAGCATATCACCCCTGCCTTGACCGCAGGCATCAAAAATAATTTCACTGGGGTTGCACATTTTGGGTTTTAGCTTGTCCAGCCAGTCTTTGACGTTTCCCGGTTTCGGATTACCAGCGGCATCAAAATCACTTAAGGTAATGTTATCGCCTCCCATTCTGATCAGACTGCTGTTACCATGACTGTGGACTCGCAGCTCTTCTATACATTCATCTGAATCGATATCATCGATGACTTCATCGCAAAAATCATCCAAGTCCTCCAGATAATCCCAAAAAGGATTCAAAAAGGCAAATGCGTTTGCGAGCGGCGAATACCAGTGCTCCATTGGACCCGGGCCAAAGACATTCTCTTCCATAAAAACGGTGACATCTTCCTTGTCACGGGTTTCCGTACTTGCAAAAATTGGCGGTACAGTGGAAGGGGTTACAGGAATGGCCAGAAAATCAGGTCCGGATGGCCCCAATCCCGGATACTCGATGTAAAACCCTCTGTCATTGATAAAAAAAGTCGTTTTCGCCTTGCTGTTTTCAAATACAGTGAGTTTACCATGACGGACGATGAGGCTTCTGGCTTCCACAGCTGTTTTAAATCGATGTGCGGCCAGCTTCTCATCATCAACCGGTTCTTTATCAAACGCCGCTTCAACGGTCAGCAAGGCGTCTCCCAGCTGTTGCAGATCTCGTGCGATCCGCTTTAAGGCCATGGTAAGCGTTTTAGTTCTTTTTCCGTCAATGAATTGGTAGCGGGTGGCGATGACACCGGGCTCATTAAAGGTATCGTTGCTGATGTCTTCATATAGCTCGAATTCGACATTTTCTCCTTTAACGACGATTCTGCTATGGATGGGCAATGCGACTTTTTCGATTAAACCCAATGAATCAATCAGTCGAACGGCACCGAAAATATCTGAATCTTTGTTGAGCATCCAAAATAGATTAATCAGATCATTTGATTTGATTTGAAATTCTCCGATCTCATTTTCACGGGTGGCCAACATTTGAGTCGCCTTTGATGCTGTCTCGATTGCCAGCTCACTCGGCAATCCCGCCATGACCATTGAACCAACTGCCTTTTCTTTGTTGAAGTTGGTGATGACCCCGCCTCGACTTCGAACCTTAACGCCTTTGAGTTCAGTCAGTATGGTATTCATGGTTCATCATCTCCTTATGTGACATCATTTTGACTACCGAATTGGAAGTTTGCTAATGAAAGGTTTAAATCAGGATTTCAAGCAATGACAGTAAATTACTGCCTGTTTACAATGTAGTAATGCACCAAAAATGTTTGTCAATAATCAATTGGGTTAGATTTGATGCGAATCATCAGGGATGTGTCTGTGGTGGGGGAATCAGACATAAGATGCCAGAGATCACTGGGCTCTTTTTTTATAGGCGTGTGGCTTGTATAAAACAACTGGAATCGCTACGACTGCCACTGATGCCAGCGCCGTCGTCCTTACTGCCGTCCGCCATAGAAAAAATACCCTATGCATGCTTTAAAGCCCCTGTGATACCGGTTCCCGCATGGGTTTTCAAAACCGGCAAATTAATGAGCTTGATGTTGTCGGCATATTCTGAACCGGTCCAGATGCCCTGCTGCAGCCACGCCTTTAATAAAGTCGCGTCTGGCAAATTTCATTCGCATCAAGTAAAGCATCAGATCTTGTGTCCTGACAGCTATTTTAAAAACCTAAGGTTAAACGCTTCTTAGAACAGTTTAGTCCCTTTTCATTAGGATTTTTAGGGTTGAATTGTCCATATTGTTGGTGCAGATTCCGTGTCCGTATGATTGCTTGTGATGCTGGAGCTGAAACTGTGGCTTAAAAATAATAAAAATTATCAAAATGTTATTAAGATTTAGCCCGGCGTAGGACACGGCCACACACTTTTGCGAGTCTATGGATGCCGCACGGCATATCAATGTCACAAGCTCGGAATATGATCTGACGCCCGCCATTTAGCCAATTCAACTCTTGCAAACTGGCGCAGTTTTTCATATGGATGAGCCTGAAAATAACCTATACGGACTATTTTTTAGCAGGAGCTTATGATGGCCGGTGGATGGACCCGTGATGGGGGTGTGCAGGAGCAAATTGATGCCAGTGTAAAAGACGCCGTAAAGCTGGCCAGGAGTCGTTTGCCCAATGGCCAGAGCGCAACCCGGTGTGAGCTATGCGATTCTGTTATACCCGAAGCGCGTCGCAAGGCCATCCCCGGCGTCCGCTTATGCGTCGACTGCCAGTCAGAGCGCGAAAAAGATCAGACCACATCCACGGGGTTCAATCGGCGCGGCAGCAAAGATAGCCAGTTAAAGTAATCCATTGATTTTGATGCCATAATTGTATATAAACGAAATCTTTGCAGACAACCATACAGCGAAAATGGAACCGATTCCATTGTTTAGAAGGGATTCGGTCGGCATATATTGATCGGCTAAATAATTTAAAAAGGAGATTGGAAAATGACAGAAGAAGTAACAGAAGAAGTAACAGAGGAAACAACAGAAGAAGCAACAGAAAAAAAACCTCTCTGGTTGTCTATTGAAGAAAATATCCTTGGGCTGGAGGAGCAGGACCTCTCGGGGGAAAGCCTTGAAGCATCGATTCAACGGATTGCGGGCGAACTCGACAATGCGGGTTACAATGTATCGCGCCATGGGGGCAATATGCTTCAATTGCGATGGGCTATGAATGAAGCCAGCAAAGTCGGCCGGCCCCTGATGCAGGATTTCAACACTGCGATCGAGGCGCTCACGTTAGAAGACGTTGCTAATCCTTATGCTGCGACGACAAACCTCATCGACGAAATTGCAAAGACCTGGCCCGGACTCAAGAATTCCGCGCGTAGAGAGGATGTGGTAGCGATTGTTGAGCAGACAAAACTTGATCTGATGATTCGCAAGGCCAAAAGCCTGCCGGACGATGAAGGCATCAGATACTTTATTGAGGAGGAACTGTCTCCTGAAGTGATCACCAGCGCACTGGATATCACCGATGAGAAGCTGGCACAGGTAAATGCCGAGGTGGAAAAGGAACGCGCCGAGAGGGCAAGGGTCGCAACGCTGCTAGAGGCGGTAGAGGGCAAGTCCGATGTCGATCGGGTCAAGCATCTTTTTGAGAATGACGTTGCCGAGGAACTGATTCTCGAGATGGCCCAAGTCGACCAAGATGCCATCGATGGTGCCAAAAAGGCAATGGAAGAAGAGTTAAAAGAAAAGCAAAGATTGGCGGAAGAGGAGGCTGCCAAGAAAAAAGCGGCGGCCGAAGGGCCTTCGCTGGATGATATTTCGCCGGATGAGATGCTGGATCATATCGAGGCCATCCGCGAGATCATGGAATTCAGTGATCAAGAAAAAGAAATCAGGGTTATGTGCGAGCAGAGCTCCATCCCCAAAGCCCTGGTCGACATTGCTGTTACCGAACCCGGAAAATTGGATGAGCTTGAGAAAAAAGCCGAGGGATAACCTCAAATCTAAGGACTGATGTTCTTTTTAAAAATTTTGCTCGGCGTTTTGATAAGCTGGCCAACACGCGACCAATTAAAAAGGCGTAACCGAAGGGTTACGCCTTTCAATTTTGCAGGTGCCAAAGGCCAAAATTGATAAATTATAAATTAAATCAATTAGTTAATAAAATAAAAGCTAGCTTAAACGACATTAAGCCGGCTTTTGTGCAGTTCTGGTTGCATATTCGCTTATCAGGTTTATATTAATCTTGGATTTTGTAAGATACCTATATTCTGCCCCCTAAGTGCAAGTTCCAAGTCAATTCAACTTTATAAGTGTCACTTTCTTAAAATTATCAAAAAGTTATTAAGTTTCGGCTTCCTGAAATATCTCAAAATAGGTTGCATTTATTTGAATATTTCAGCGATACTTGATATGGTTTAATAAATAGCGCGCTGTTGATCTTGCGATGGAATCGGGCCTTGCGCGTCAATACGATCCGGTTTTGCTGAGAGATGGTTTTCAATATTTCTTCATTAAAAAAGATAGTCTATAAACCCCCATGCCGAATTAGTGAGCTGTCAACTTTGTCCAACAGGCTTCATCTCATCATTCTTTCGATATTTATCTTATCTTTCCATGGATGTGCTGAAATGCAAGAAGCCGTTAAATCAGTGCCGCTTCATATCCACTCAGAGGATAAGATCGAACGAAATGATTTCTTCGTTACAAAAGAAGATGACGTCATTGGCCGGCTGGCGGCCGTCAGAGTTGAAAGAGGGGATACGTTGCCGGATATTGCCAGGCACTTCAGCTTGGGAATCAATACCGTCAGTGCTGCGAATCCGGGGGTAGACACATGGGTGCCTGAGGCCGGCGGGCGCATCCTGTTGCCGCTGAGTTTTATTCTGCCAGACGCCCGTAGAGAAGGTATCGTGGTCAACCTGGCGGCTATGAGGCTCTTTTATTTTAGAAAAGATGGACAACTATTGGCCGTGTCGACCTATCCGGTCGGTATCGGAACCACAGAGCAGCCTACGCCCATGGGCAAAATGGTTATAACGCGCAAGAAGTACCGGCCGACCTGGTATGTACCGGCTGTGATTGCCAGAGATCATCGCAAAAAGGGAGATCCGCTGCCCGCGAAGATACCACCGGGACCACTGAATCCATTGGGAGAACACGCGCTCTATCTAAGCAAGTCAGGCTATTTGGTCCACGGTACGAATAAACCGGCCAGTATCGGTCTCAGGGCAACATATGGCTGCATAAGACTCTATCCGGAAGACATAAAAAGACTTTTCAAAAACACGCCGGTAAAAACACCTGTACGCATTGTTCATCAGCCGTATCTGGTCGGCCAGCGTGATGGCATCATTTACCTGGAAGCGCATAAGCCTTTTGAAGGATCAGGCACCGCTGAGATGAAGAGGGCATATGCACAATTGAGAAATATTGAAAAGAGGACAGGACACGCCTTTGACTGGAAAAGGGTTGGGCAAGTAATGGGCGAGGCCCGCGGATTTCCGGTTCCCCTATTTGATATCCGGAATGGAAGGCAAAAGAGATATTCGGAAACCTTAAATCTAAGGCGTCCAAATAAATTGTATGGCAAACCGGAAATACCGGAACTCAAACCGGACGCGTGGTATGTTCTGGCGGCTACTTTGCGCGACGAGGTTGACGCTTTAAGGCTTGCGGCAATTATTAACCACCAGGGTCCACCAATACCGGCAAGGGTGTTGTCAACGAGCGGTCGCCACCGTGTTCTTGCTGGGCCTTTTAAAAACAGGAGCGAAGCGAAAAACGCAGCAAAACGTTTGAAAATTGATTTGGAAATAGACTCTATATTGGTTGAACCGACCAATAGGGGTTAGCCCATTGTGCTTTCAAGCCGCTTAAATTATTGATATATCTCTATGCAGCGCCTGAGGTGATCCTGCATTGAGAAATCAGGCAATAGTTGTACTTTACCGCCAAAAGAGATACCATATTTGAATCAGGTAAGTAACCAATGTGAAACATTTTTCTGAAGTAAACTGGAACACTACAGTCGCTCTTATGACAAAGCGAACTGAACTGAAAGGAGGTGACGACATTATGAAAAAAAGTCTATTAGTGATCTCAATAATGCTTGCTCTCGCTATTGCTATAGGGGGTTGCGCAACAAAAAGTGATCTCGAGGAGGTGCAGGCACGGGAAAAGGCGATTGGCGCGAAAGCCGATCAGGCGGCCCAGGATGCCGAAGCTGCCAAGGCAGCAGCCGATGAGGCTGTGCAGAAAGCCAATGAAGCAGTGGAGCGCGCTGAGGAAGCTGAAAGGAGAGCAGAGGAAAGAGAGAGAATCGCAGCTGAAAAGGAGAGAATCGCAGAGGAACAGGCGAGAATCGCAGAGGAAAAAGCGAAACAGGCTGAAGCTGCTTTTCAGAAATCGATGAAGAAGTAAATCAAAAGGAAGTGGCGGTGTTTGAGCACGCCACTTCCTTCTATTTCCACCGTTCAGCTTATGCGTATTGCGGATATTTCTGGACAAAGGACAGGTTTTGCGATTATCGAGCACCTTACTAACAAGTACAGAGACAGTTACAGATAAATTGCTGCGAGGAATAGGCAAGTATCTTCACCTTTGCTTGCTCTGCATTACGATAACATCAATTCTTGTGTCCGGATGCAGTCGGGGACACCAGGCCAGAGCGCTCTCCAGGGAAGCAACTGATTATTTCGACCAGGGAAAATACCAGGCCTCTCTGAGCAAATACGAGCAAATTATTGAAAAACATCCTGCGGTAACGGACAGAGTCCTCTTCGAGATGGGTATTATTTATGCCCATCCCAAAAACGAACAAAAAGACTATCAAAAGTCTCTCGAATGTTTTCAGAAAATCGTAAAGGAGTATCCGGATAGTAAATACCGGCGGGACAGTCAAATGATGATATTTAAAATCCATAATGTCATTAACAAGGATAAAATAATTGCTGCGCAGCAGACGCAGATCGAAGCTTCTCGCCGAGAGCTAAAAACCAAAGACAGTGAGATTGTCTCACTGCAAGAAAATATTGAAACGCTCGAACAAAATAATGAAACGCTCCAACATAAGATTTTCCTGCTCCGGACGGATCCGGCGGATAAGGTCTTGGTAGAAAAGAAAGAGCGACAATTGACGCTGTTTTCAAAGGGCGATGTGATCAAAACTTATAAAATAGCCCTGGGGGGAAATCCGGTTGGTCCGAAAGTGATGCAGGGCGATAACAAAACACCGGAAGGAATCTACACCATCGATTCAAGAAACAGCAACAGCGAATATCACCTGTCTCTTCATATATCCTACCCAAACGAGAAAGATAAAAAGCGCGCAAAAGAGCTGGGTGTTTCTCCGGGGGGGGATATCATGATCCATGGCATCAAAAATGGTCTTTCGTGGGTTGGTGAATCGCATGCAAAGTTTGACTGGACCAAAGGGTGTATTGCCGTTACAGACGAAGAGATGCAGGAAATATACAGGCTGGTGCCAAATGGTACGATTATTGAGATAAGACCATAGAATTTCAATTAGGTTCCGTGATCCCAACGCCCCCTTCAAATCAATCCATACTTAGCGCTCGTATTTTTCACGTAAGCGATCAGATACTTGCATTACGGACGAAAAAGCACGTTCTACTGTGCGTTCTTTATCCGGATTGACCAGACAGCATGTTGCCGGTGAGATCATGCTTCTGCTAATCATTTGCTCCCTATCGATGCCTTTGGACCACAATATTTTCCAGACATCTTCGAGACGCTGGATCATAGAGGGTGTTTCTTCTTTTTCAAAATCTTCGAACCCTGTCGGTACAATGCCCCAGACAATGACACCACCCCGATCAAAAAAATTGCCGATGGAGCCTGCGTAAGACGAAAAGATTTCCGCGTTCGTGTAGACATCCAGCGAAAGTACATCCATGTCCAGGTTCAACAAGAAATCCCAATCAGGATTACCGCACAGATGGATGCCGCGTGGTCTTTCGACTTGTGCGAAAAATTGATCGAGGTCGCCTTTTGCTTTTTGATCACCGTATCCAGCCATGGCAGAAAACAGAAATTGCAGCCCCGGTTCGTCAACAAACATAAATGCATTGTCATTGAGTTCTTTGAGCCGCGCCAACTGAACATTTAGCCGGCGCGCCATAAAATCCAGCATAAACGGCCTTACGGTATCATCAAAGAGAATCGGGCGCTCGTCCTGATCCAGGACATTAAAACCGAAACTGATGGGCCCCTCCAGTTGCCCGCGGATGGCAGGCCGATCGGCCAGATCCAATGCTAAAAAACGATGATACACCGCCGAATAGGTCTCGCTGATATCAAACATGGTCGGATCATCAAATTGCAACAAAGTCGTTTCCAGCTCTTCGGTGAATTTATCCATTGAGAAGCGCAGTGTGCGTTTGTCAATGTCTAAAATGATGCCGGGGAAATGCTCTGCAGCCTGTACGTACATGTCTTCGTAGTAACTATAGTTGGGCAGCTGAGGCCAGAACGGTACGTCAAGCGTCAGGGCCATCTCAAGCGCCCGAGACACATCTGTGTGTGGCATGACCGCCATGGCAGTCGTTAGAAGGTTGCCGGGGATTATGTTATCCATGAGAGCATTTCCATTTTTATGCTGTTTTTTCATATGGGGATATGTCTATGTAACTATTTGACATTACTTTAAAATAATCATAAAATCAACCTCTTTAAGGCCTTATTATTGGGGATCAGGGCTTGATTAGCGACAGTCACTAATCAGGCCCTGACCGCATCTGTTGTTGTAAAGCTGCTGGACGGCAGAGCAATGAATAAACCCTTTTTTATACGCCACTCTAAATTGAAATTGCCCAATAATCTGTTATACTAAAAATATACGGATTACTGTATCCGGGTTCGATAACACCCTTTTGGTCACCGATAGAAAAAGGCTGATATGGCCATTTCAGCAGAAAATACACAGACGATTAGCGATATACCAAATAAGATCCTTGAGACAGTGTCGGCATTTCCCAGCATGCCTAAAGCGGGAATTAAGCTTAGGGCTCTTCTCAGTGAAAAGAATGTTTCGATCGATGAAATCGAAAGAATTATGCGTCAAGATCCGGGGCTTGCCGCGAATGTTCTCTGATTGGCTAATTCTGCCTTTTTTGGCCTACCTGCAAAAGTAACCGCTTTAAAACAGGCCATTATGTTATTGGGGGTCAAGCGGTTTTCAAAAATTGCAGTCGCAGCCTCTACCAATAAAATAATGGCGACCGCAGTTGAAGGCTACGGGCTGTCCCCTGGAGAACTTTGGCTTCATTCGATTGCGGTCTTCAACTACCGCGGAGGCTTTGGCGAAAAACAGGAAATTGGATAAAACCGAAGATTGTTTCACGCCGGCTTTGTTACATGATCTGGGGAAATTGGTCCTGGGAAAATTTGTAAAAGCGGAGCAGTCCAAAATCGATAGCCTTGGTGCAAAAGGTGTGCCGTTTGCTATCGCCGAAAAAGAGGTCCTCAAAACGGATCATGCTGAAATTGGGGCGTTAATTTTAAGCAAATGGTCATTTCCAGATTATATTATTGACGCAGTTCGGTGGCACCACTACCCAGTAGGTTTAGAAAGTTCGAATCTGCCCCTTGAAATTGTTTATATAGCTAACTTATTGAGTCATACGACTGGTGACAGTCAGTCAGATGATGATCTGCTTAACCAGCCGGATTCTTCAGTGCTCGAACGATTGGGTATTGATTCTGAGCAATATAACGTATTTGCAGCAAAGACCCGCAATTGGATGAAAAAATTGTCTGATACCCTGACCTTTGATTGAAACAAATTTATCGAGTAGTCGCCTGCCTTGTTGGATAGGGTTGGGATCGGACATGGGGTTGATGCCTCAACTGTGAATTAAAGCAGGCGAGAAAATTGTATATTCCGCTGACGATCTCCAGCGGTATAATCGAGTTAACCAAAAAGGCACTTAGAGTAATCTAAGTGCCTTAAAATTTGGTGCCCAGGGTTGGATCTAAAAAATTAAACATGAATTCAAGTGGTTCATAAAATAAAAGCTGGTTTAAGCAAGAATTAAGCGAGTTTATGCACAGTCCTGGCTGCATATTCGCGCAATAATCTTATTTAGATGACATGTTTAAGGGATGCTTCGGATAACCTATTCAGCTTTCTGCGACCCTGGTGTGTTCGACAAAAGACCAATAAGTGCATATGGTAAATTTTGAAACGCACTGAAAGGAAAACAACAAAATGAAAGTGCTTACCATTGTGATGACATTTACAATTGTCTTGACAGCGTTTAGCGGTCAAACAATAGAAAATCCTGTCGAAGTCGGTGACGTTCAATGGGGGCGTGATCTTGATGCTGCTTTAAAAAACAGCGCTGAGACCGGAATACCGGTCCTCGTCCTTTTCCAGGAGGTCCCGGGATGTTCAGGCGTGCGAAAATTTGGCCAGGAAGTTCTGACCCATCCCTCTCTTGTCGAGGCCATTGAAAATGAATTCTATCCGGTTCTCGTTTACAACAACCGCAATGGCGGCATGGATGAAATACTCCTCAAACGCTTCAACGAACCGGCCTGGAACTACCAGGTCATAAGGTTTCTCGATGCGGAGGGTCGCGACATCATTCCACGCAAAGATCGAATTTGGACTCTCAGCGGCGTCGCATCCCGCATGGTAGAAGCGCTGACGAGCGCTAACCGTCCGGTTCCGAAATACCTCAAAGACCTCACCCAAAACCAAAATTAAAAACGTTTAGCTATCCCCGGTTGAATTCAAGTATAAAAGCGGTTCCAGAAAGCTGCTGGAACCGCTTCTATAACTAAATGATGCTGAAAGGCCGGACCTGAAAAACTCGAAACGAAAAGTGGAATTTTTATTCTCTCGGATGACAACCAACACATGAGGTTGGTCCAGGCCACTGCAGTGGTTGCGTGATCTTTTTTCTTGACCGTTCCAGTTTTTTATTATGGTTTTTTATCTCTCTGTGGCAGCCGATACATTGTTGGTGGAATGCATATTTATAGTAGCGAATCGCTTCCCGTTTATTCGCCCTGGTCCTTTTGGATTTCCCCATTGAGGATAGCTGATCATGGCATTTCGATGCGGTACAGCTCTGCACCTGGGAATTTCCATCCCACTTGTGATGGCAGGTTTTGCAGGTGTAACCGAAATGCTGTGAGTGCGGGAAAGCCACCGCCGACCGTTTGGGTGTAACACCGACCGGCGGCGCAAGCGCAAGCCTGCCCACCGGCACGAAAATAGCATCCATTGTCACTTCTGCTTTTTCGGCAACAGCCGCCAGATCGCCGGCGATCAATAAGATGAAAATCACAATAACGGTCATTATCGATTTTAACATGCCTTACCTCCCAGAAGTCATGTTGCTGACCCTACAAACTAAAATTCTACGACATTTCAGTTTCATCTACGTTGCTTGGGCGATTAGTATCCGCAACCCGGGTAGCGAACAAATTCTTCCCAACCAACCCAAGCCGCATCGTGCACTCGAACATCGGGATATCCCAAATACCGTAACATAAAGAATCCGGCACCGGCCCAGGCACCGGTGTTGCAAGTGATTACCACCGTTTTATCCGGCGTGATGCCGCGCTGTTGGAGGATCCACAGCAGTTCTTGCGGTGATTTCAGCTGGGCATGGTCCATGTAAAGACCGTAAACCGGGAATTTAACGGATCCGGGAATGCTGCCGTAGCTCAGTGCGCGGGCATGCTTCGTCAGCTTTTTAGACTGATCGAGGGTACGGATGTCTAAAATCATCACATCCAAACTGTTTAGATTTTTTCGCACGAATTGATTGTCCACGATAAATTGCGGCCGCAGGTCAACCTCAAATGTTTTGGGCTCGATAACCGGTGTTTCGGTACTCATAGAATAGCCGTTTCGCCGCCAGGTATCGATGCCGCCCTCCAGAAACGATATGTTTTTGGCTCCGCAGTAATCCAACACGGAAAGCAGAAAAGCAGCTTTCCAAGCATCATTGTCGTACACCACGATATGATCTTCCACCGCGATGCCTTTTGCACCGAACACTGTGGCGATTTCTTCCGGTTCGAGCAGCTGTTGGGGTGTGTCGGTCTCCCAGGGCCAGCGCAGTTTGCCGCTTTTCATCGGGTCGAGCAGCACGGCACCTTTTATATGTCCCTTTTTGTAAGCATCTTCGGTACGGGCGTCCAGGATGACCATATTTTCTTTGCCAATGTTGTCTTTGAGCCACCGGGCATCCACTACCCGGTCGGTTTTAACACCGGAGGTGTCGATCTCAAGTTTTGCGCTTCTCGCGACTTTGGCCGGTATCCTTATATCGGATACGACAACTTTTTGGTTGGCCTTGATCTCATAATCCAGCAGGTCTTTATCGGACAGGAATAAATCCCGGTTTCCGTGGCAGTGATTGCAAGTGGCTGCTTGCCAGGTTTTGCGTTGAATGTTATGCGGTGAGGCCCTTTTCCAGGTGGGAACCTCGTCGAATTTTGCAAAGACGTTCTTTTCATAATAGGCAAAAAGCTCTGGGTCTATGGGAATGTGCCGTACCAGCATAAAATTGAAGTCCGCTGCCGGGACATCCGCTTCATAAGCCAGGCCGATTTTTATGCTTTCGATGTCTTTTTGGTTGATATAATAGGGCAGCCCCTTCGTGTCAGTGCCCGTGTGGCAACTGTAGCAATTGGTGTAGGTTTGAGAGTGGCAGACTTGGCACTGCACCTTGCCGATATGGATATTGTGGTTCCGTATTTGGCCGCGCTGCAAATCCTTGTGACAATCTGTACATTTGGCGGCCTCTTTTAGATGATAACGGCCTTTCAAGTCTTCAGGAGCAGCCGCATGCATCTCTTCGGCTTTGTGGCAGTCAATACAAACCATGTTGCCCTTGATGGCGTGAATGTCACCCTGGCCCCTTTTGCCAAGGTATTCATTGCCAATCCGGCTGCCGTGACAAGCCGTGCATTGATTAATCAGGTCCGAACGGGCCTTGAACAGGTGGCCGTTGACAAATCCCTTGCCCACCGATGCCGGCCGGCTGACATGACAGCCGCCGCAGCTGGTGTGGCATTGGCTGCAATGGCGCTCACGGCCCATGTCGATGGTCTTGTATTTGTCCTGGTCAGTACGACTCTCCAGAATGGTTGCAAAGGGCCCCAAAGTGACATGCAGCGAATTTTTAGCCGAAGCGGCAATTTCTTCATGGCACTCACCGCAGGTGCCTTCCGGATCGCTTAAGGAGGGACTCGGTACCATACCTCCGTGTGCAAGGCCTTTATCTTGCGCATCGGCATTGCCGCCATGGCAGGTTTCGCATTCGATCTCGCCATGTTCACTGTCTAAAAATTCAGTTGCCACCAGAACCTTTTTTTGAGGCTCCAACGGAGCCACGGATCCGCCTCAGCCAGCCCCAGAGGTTAAGGCCGACTTCTTTTCTACTTTCGGCGCAAGGTTTTTTTTCAGCAGATTTTCTTGCGTGTGGCAGGACACACAACTGGATTGGGCCGATAAATCGGTCAGGCCTAATGTGAAAGAGATACAAAGCGTAAAAAAAGTCATGAAAACTAAAATACGAGAAGGTGCGCTCCGGATCAACATCTGCTCCTCCTATATTGAAGTCAATTTCGATCTATCCATGATAACTAACATTCAATGCTTGGTTTTATCTCTTTTAAGGGAAATTTGTTAGGCTTGCATTAGCAAGTTTTCTCCAAACTCTAAATAGGTCTCACAGACTAAAAGAGTGTATAACGTCAAAGCGCCTGTTATGCAACATTTTCCAAAAACTCAGCGTGCTATTGCTGAAATAGTCTCGTTTAATTTGATATTTGAACATCTCTTGATGTATAAATGTTTCAATAAAATGTGAAATTAGGTGGTGATTCAATGAAAAAAGAATTTGGATCAGATTATGCGTCGATATCAGACGTTAGTTTTAAAGCCAAATACCGGGCAAGTTGTTACTGTAATGCGGTACAATACGAAGTATGCTCAGAACCTGTAGATGCAAAAATATGTCATTGCCTGGCATGTCAAAAATTGCATGGGGCTCCTATGCAATGGGCAGCTATATTTCATAAACATGATGTCAGAATTACACAAGGAATTGATCATCTAAACTTTTATAACAATGAACTCAACAAACACGAGAGAATTCTTCCTTGCAAAGTCAGTTGTGCTTTGTGTGGCACCCTTATTGCCGATGAAGGACGTAAAATGTGGCTTGCGTTTCCATCACTTTTTAGTTTTGGGGGTGTATCAAAAGTGCCAACGAAATTTAAACCAACGTGCCATATTTTTTATGGTATGCGGGTTATTGATATAAATGATGATCTGCCTAAGTGGTTGGGTCACAAGAATCAAAGCCCAAAATTCGATTGATTGAGGTGTGGGGAAGGGGGG
>JASJAN010000072.1 GCA_030066985.1 Desulfobacterales bacterium | reverse complement strand
GGCGACAGGTTCAGCTTCATCAGGTTCAAGTCCCAAATCCAGGTCCGGGTCGGCTTCCACTGCTGCTTCAGACGTTAGATCCTCCAATTCAATATCATCATCGGTGGCGACAGGTTCAGCTTCATCAGGTTCAAGTCCCAAATCCAGGTCCGGGTCGGCTTCCACTGCTGCTTCAGACGTTAGATCCTCCAATTCAATATCATCATCGGCACCTACCAAGTCTTCAAGATCCGATAGATCGAGCTCATCGCCGCCATCATCAGCACCCAACGCTAATGCATCATCGGTCGAATCAAGACTTGAATCTGCCGCAATGGCATCAGCTTCCGCAGCCTCGCCCAAATCTTCTAAATCCATATCCAGGTCCGGCAGATCGTCATCGCCCGCTTCAACCGCGCCCAGCTCAGGTTCTTCTATCTCAACGAGGAGATCGTCATCCGAGTCCAAACCCATAACATCTGAATCATCGTCTTCAACTGAATCCAGCGACAAATCATCGTCGTCAAAGTCCATCATATCATCAAGATCAGGCAATTCATCATCCATCTCAAGAGACAGATCTTCTGACGCTTGATCCAATTCAGGCGCAGCGGCTTCCGGATAAACGACGAATACGCTGCTGCATTTGGAACAACGGACTTTGGAGCCGGTATCCTTCACAAGACTGTCGTCAACGTTGAAACTCGATTCACATTCATTACAGGTAACAATCATTTCATACCCCATTAATTAAGATTTTATGTTGATTCTCCCGGGCTGACGACAACATTTTTCAGCCCGTGTTATGTTGGCTAAATCGCTCTTACGATCTTTTTAAGCAGGATCATTCCGGACAAGGAACAGTTGGAGCCGTAACTTGCAGCACGTAGATAACCGACCTTCACCAGAATGTGACGCCGCATGGTAAGATCGGCAAGAAAAATGAATGCATTTTTTTGAGTACCGCTAAAAATAGGTTCGCAGTCCCGGTTATCGGATGAACGTATGTGCACTGCGCTGGTATTAGATTTTTGTGATTCATCCCGGGGCAGGACCGACATCAGGTCAAGCATGCTGCCAAGATAAAATTCCGCGCACGTGCTTAGCAAATGCGGTGAATAAAAATAATCTGTAACTTAAAATTATCGTGAATACGCAAATTTGTCAATTATTTTTATTCGTTACATTCCTGTCGCGGCCAGCTCTGTGACGAGTTTTTTCTGTTCATCCGTCAGTTTTTTGGGTAATTTGAGCTGGATTTTTACATACAGATCACCTTTTTTGCTGCTTTTCATGTGCGGGAGCCCGTGGCCAGACATGCGCATTTTCGTGCCGGGCTTGGTACCGGGTGGGATTTTGAGGTTGAGTTTTTTATCGTCAAGGGTGGGCACTGAGATGCTGGTGCCTAATATGAGCTCGCTTAATCTTAATTCCTGATTCATATACAGATCATGATTTTCAACTTGATACACCGGGTCATGGGTCACCTTGGCTTGAATAAAGAGATCCCCGGGAGGACCACCGAGCGGGCTGGCGCTTCCTTTGCCGGCCAGTCTTAATTTTTTACCGGATATCAAGCCCTTAGGTACTTTAACCGTTACTTTTTCGGAATATCCCTGGTGTTGCAAGCTAATCGTTTTGCTGGTCCCGGTGGCAACCTCTTTGAGGGTCAACGGAAGTTCATAAACCAGATCTGCGCCTTTCATTCTGGCCTGCTGATGACCGCCTTGAGATCCAAATGGCCCGCCGCCGCCGAAATTGAAACGCGTTCCGCTGCTCCTGCCGCGGCCCGAATAAAAATCGCCGCCAAAACCGAATTCACGGAAAATATCGCCAAAGTCAAAACCTCTGAAAATATCTTCCTGAGTAAATCGCTGCTGAAAACCTTCGGCACCAAAGGTGTCATACTCTTTGCGCTTCTTTTTGTCACTCAAAACAGCGTACGCTTCACTGATTTTTTTGAATCTTTCCTCTGCCGCTTTATCACCCTTGGTATGGTCAGGGTGATATTTCATCGCCAGTTTACGATACGCTTTTTTGATATCCGCATCAGAAGCATTTTTTTTAATACCGAGCAATTGATAGTAATCTTCAGCCATAGGCACACGTCCCTGTTCAGTTAAAAACCAAATAAATAGATGATAATTATGGAATTTTTTATGTCTAGGATAAGTTGTTCAACCTACAGTGTCAAGGGGCCAAAGCTATCGCACTGCCGGTTTTTGGTGATTTGAGTCCTCGTCCTCGGTTATGTTCCAACCATGCCGTATTTTACAAACTACGTGCACCTGCACCCGTAATCAACTGCAAGAAAGAAGAGACCCGTAGCCAATGATCTGGTACCTAACCCGAACGGCTTGCTGCTTTAATGGCAACCATCAGCACCGACATGGCTGCCGGTGTTATGCCATCGATACGCGAGACCTGACCCAGAGAGGTCGGTTTGGTTGCGGACAATTTTTCCTTCAGTTCATTGGAAAGACCGTGCACAACCAAAAAGTCAAAGTTTTCCGGTATTTTCATCCGCTCCAGGTTTTTAAATTTTTCGATTTCAGCCAGCTGTTTTTGAATGTAGCCCTCATATTTGATTTCGATTTCGACCTGCTCCGTCACATGGTGGTCAATGGACATCGGGCCGGCAGCCAGCGTTTCAACCACATCGTAACCCAGCTCGACGCGCTTCAAAAGTTGGTCCAGACGGGCACCGCTTTGAATGGGCCGGGTTCCGGCGCTCTGCAAATATTGGTTAACACGATCATCCGGTTTGATCGTGATTTGCTTGATGCGCTGAATTTCATGCGCGATTTGCTCTTTGCGCGCCTTGATTTCTGTGAGCGTGTCTTTTTTGATGAGTCCCAGCTCGTGGCCCACTTCAACCAGTCGCAGCGCGGCGTTATCTTCTCTGAGCATCAGGCGGTATTCGGCTCTTGAGGTAAACATTCGATACGGTTCGCGGGTACCCCGCGTTACCAGGTCATCAACCATTACCCCCATGTAAGCCTGGGATCGATCCAGAATAAATGGCTTGCGCTTTTGGATCTGGCAGGCGGCATTGATGCCGGCCCATAGTCCCTGGGCCGCGGCTTCTTCGTAGCCGGAGGTCCCGTTAATCTGACCCGCCAAAAAAAGCCCAGTCACCCGATCGGTTTCGAGGGTGGGTTTGAGCTGGACGGGATTGACGTAGTCATATTCAATCGCGTAAGCCGGCCGCATAATTTCGGCCGACTCCAGTCCTTCTACCGATCGCACGAGTTGAATCTGTATCTCCAGCGGCAGACTGTTACCCAACCCGGAAGCATAGATTTCCTGGGTATCGATTCCTTCCGGCTCAAGGATAACCTGATGTTTTTCCTTGTCGGGGAATCGCACGATTTTATCTTCAAAGGATGGGCAATAACGCGCCGAGACCCCCTTGATCATACCGCCATAAAGGGCTGAGCGTTCAAGGTTTTGGTGTGCGATTTCATGGGTGCCTGGATTGGTATAGCCGATATGACATGGCAGCTGGGGCAGCTGAAGGACATCCGTAAAATAGGAAAAAGGGGTGGGGTCGGCATCCGATTCTTGGACGATGAATTTAGAAAAATCGATACTGGATTTTTTCAATCGCGGGGGAGTCCCCGTTTTCAGGCGACCCAGCTCAAAGCCCAATAATTTAAGATCGTCTGCCAGCCCATATGATGCAAATTCGCCGGCCCGACCGGCTTGAAACGAATTAAACCCGATGTGCAGCAGACCCCTCAAAAATGTTCCGGTCGCCAACACAACCGCCCGGGCCGGATAGCCAAATCCGAGGTAATCTTCTACCCCGGCCACCCGGCCGCCATCTACCACCAGTCGCCGTGCTTTTGTTTGCTTGAGATCCAAATTGGGCTGTGCCTCGACAACCGCCTTCATGGCCATATGGTAGCGAATCTTATCGTTTTGTGTGCGCGAGGAATGCACCGCGGGCCCTTTTTTGGTATTTAGTTTTCGAAAAGAAATGGCCGTTTTATCTGTTATTTTTGCCATTTCTCCGCCCAGCGCGTCCAATTCCTTAACCAGCTGTCCCTTGGCCATGCCACCGATTGACGGGCTGCAGGGCATGGCAGCCAGCTTGTCCAAATCGATCGCCATCAGCAAGACATCGCAGCCCATTCGCGCGGCAGCCAGGGCGGCTTCGCAGCCAGCATGACCCGCACCGACCACAATGATATCGTATTTTTTAAGATAATTTGCCATTGTAAGGCATCATTTGGTGCGCGTTAGATTGGAAACACAAACAAAGAAATTTTTACCACAAAATTCACCAAGAACACAAAGCAAGAATGATATATTTTTAATCTTCGTGCCTCTTCGTTTTTTTGGGTGGATATCAGTCAGGCCAGGCGATGGTTGTCAGCCAAAGCGTCCTGTGCTAAATACCGATTAACTAAACCTTACATGAGAAGTATATGTCCCGCCCACTTTATAATCAAGGTTTTGGCGATGGCAGCGCGCAAACGCTATAACGACTTCAATACTTATCTGCGCCAGATGTTTAATTGTCGGGTACAGAAAATCACCGTTGATGCCGGCATGACATGTCCCAATCGAGATGGAACGCTTTCAACCGGGGGGTGCATTTACTGCAACATTCGCGGATCCGGGACGGGTGCACACGCAAAGGGCCTGTCTATCAGCCAACAGCTCATCAACGGCAAAAACGCACTGTCGAAAAGATACAAGGCCAAGAAATTTATCGCCTATTTTCAGTCTTTTTCAAACACGTATGCACCGCTGTCATCTCTTGAAAGCCTCTACGAGGAAGCTTTGGGAGTTGATGATGTTGTCGGGCTTTCAATCGGCACCCGACCCGATTGTGTGGATGATGCGGTATTGGATTTACTGCAGGATTATGCCAGACACCACCTGATCTGGATTGAATACGGTCTGCAATCGGCAAGCGATGAAACCTTGGCCTATATTAACCGGGGCCACAATGTCCAATGCTTCAAGGATGCCGTCGCAAAAACCCGCAAACGGGGTATTATGATATGTGCGCATGTCATTTTGGGTCTTCCCAATGAATCAAGGGAAGATATGCTGCACACTGCCAAAACATTGGCGGCGCTTGAGATTGACGGTGTGAAGCTGCATTTGCTTTACGTGATCAAAGGAACCCCTCTGGAAAGTCTTTACCGGCAAGGCGACTTTAGATGTCTGGAACAGGACGCTTATGTAAATCTTGTTTGCGATTTCTTGGAACAACTTCCATCCGAATGCGTGATTCAGCGCCTGACCGGTGACCCGCATCCTGCCGAGCTGGTAGCACCGACCTGGGCGCTTCACAAAACTGAAACTCTGGAAAAAATTCGGCACACTCTGGAAAAAAGAGATTCTTGGCAGGGAAAATACTTCGGGCACTAAGCATGTCATTGGTGACTGACAGATGCATAATATTTAAGTGTTCAGTTATTAACAGCTTTGGGTGTCAGCTCTAGATAGGACTCAGGTGTTCCGCCGCAGGCGGATTCAGGTGTCAGGAATTTGAACTTGTTGAAAATCATCAGATTTTGCAAGGCATCTTTTCTCTGACACCTGAAACCTGACACCTGCTTGCAATAGATTGGTGATAGCCATATCTTTGGTATGTACAGTTAATCAGAAGCAAGCGTAATCTAATAAATGATGAATCAAAGATTTCTACAACCGACGGATTTTGATCTTTCGTTTAAGGTTTTTCATGAGCTCATGGCCAAGAAGGTCGCCGATATTCTTCTGGTCTCCAGCCCATATGATGCCTTTATCATGGAAGAAGAAGGCCGCCTTGCCGAGCGCATCATACATGAGTACCGCGGATTAAACCTCTCCCGTCCGCCGATGCTTTCCTGGGTGTCTTCTGCCCGTGAAGCATTGGATATCCTGGCACAAAAAAAATTTGACCTGGTCATCACCATGCCGCAGGTCGATGAAACCGATGCATATGAGTTGGGACGCCAGATCAAAACGCGGTTTCCGGACTTGCCCGTTTTTTTGATGATTCAGAATACCAGCCGGCATTTGCTCGACCGTCAGGATACGGATCGAACATTTATTGACCGCACTTATGTCTGGTTCGGAAACTCAGACCTGCTGCTGGCTTTGATTAAAAACCTTGAAGACCGCCTGAACGTCGCTTATGACACCCAACGCGCATGGGTGCGCGTTATCATCATTGTAGAAGATTCACCCATTTATTATTCATCACTGCTGCCGCTGCTGTACAAAGAGATCGTCAGTCAAACCCAGGCAGTCATGGAAGAATCCCTTAATGATGAACACCGCATTTTAAGGATGCGTGCGCGGCCGAAAATTCTGGTAGCCCAAACCTACGAAGAAGCCATCGATCTATACCAGAAGTATAAACCTTATTTGCTCAGTGTCTTTTCCGATGTTCGTTTTCCCAAAAGCGATAAACTCGACGACGAAGCCGGCTTTAAACTGCTTTCAAAAATTCGGCAAGACAACCCTGATCTGCCGCTGCTAAATTTCAGTTCCGAAGAGTCCAATCGCGCACAGGCGCAAAACATACCCGCCGTTTTTTTAAACAAAAATTCCGGAACGCTACATTCGGAAATACGCAGCTTTTTTATGCAATACCTGGGATTTGGCGATTTTATCTTTCGCCTGCCGGACGGCAAAAAAATCGACAAAGCCTCCGATTTGCGCGAAATGGAGAAAATATTGCCGACCGTCCCGGATGAGTCGGTTTTTTATCATGCCACCCGCAATCATTTTTCAAGCTGGTTGATGGCGCGTTCTGAAATCATGCTGGCTTCCAAACTCAAACCGGTTAAAATCAGCGATTTTAAAAGTGTTCACGAGGCCAAACAGTATCTGGTCTCCATCATTCGTGACCGCCGCATGGGGCGCCAAAAAGGCATCATTTCTGAATTTGATGCCGACCGTTTTGACCCGGATACGGATTTTTCCAAAATCGGCAAAGGCTCACTGGGCGGCAAAGCCAGAGGGTTGGCATTTATGTCGACTCGCCTGAAAAACCAACCCGAAATTCACGAAAAATTCAAAGATGTCACGATTACGGTTCCCAAAACGCTGGTGATTTCAACAGAAGGGTTTGATGCATTTATCAGCGAGAATAATCTGGGCGAAGTCGCCACCGGTGATGATAGTGATCCGGAGATTATTCGGCTATTTGCAAATGCCCGCATGCCCGCGATGCTGGAACGCGATCTGCATCACTATCTGAAACACGCCCGTTACCCGCTGGCCGTGCGTTCATCCAGCCTGCTGGAAGATGCGCAATTTCAGCCGTTTGCCGGCATCTATAAAACCTACATGATCCCCAATAATGATGATGACTTCGCCGTACGATACAAACAGCTCACTCTGGCCATCAAACTCGTGTATGCTTCCACCTATTGCGAAAGCGCACGCGCTTATGTCAAAAGCACTTTCCACCGCACCGAAGATGAAAAGATGGGTGTGGTTATTCAGCAACTGACCGGTGAGGCCTATGGGCAGCATTTTTATCCGGCGATCTCGGGTGTTGCGCAATCCTACAATTACTACCCTATTTCATATTTAAAGCCTGATGATGGCCTGGCGCATATCGCCCTGGGACTGGGAAGAATAGTCGTTGAGGGCGGCGCCGCAATGCGCTTTTCTCCCAGATATCCGCAGTTTCTACCTCAGTTTTCCACTGTCGACGACATTTTGGAAAATGCGCAACGCTTCTTTTATGCGCTTAACCTGAACGGTTTCCCAGAAGATCTTCTCACCAATGAGGACGCCACCCTTGAAAAACTCGATATCGATTCGGCCATGCACGATGCCCCTGTGCGGCTCCTGTGCAGCACCTACTCGGCCCAGGATCATCGCATCCGTGACGGCGTTCAGGCGTCCGGGTACCCGGTATGCACTTTTGCCAGCATTTTAAAATACGATGCGCTGCCCTTAGCTGAAATCCTGACTGAGATCCTGGCGATGGGCAGACAGGGCATGGGTTGCCCCGTGGAAATTGAATTTGCCGTTAATATGCCCTTGGACGCGGATCAGAAGCCCATATTTGAGCTGTTGCAAATCAGGCCGATGGCCGTCAACCAATCCAATCTGTCAGTAGAGATCCGTGATGATGATATCTCTAAAGCCTTTTGTTATTCAACCATGGCGCTTGGCAACGGTCAATTTGAAGAGATACGGGATATCATCTTCGTGCACCCGGATCGTTTTGATGCGGCCAAAACCGTCCAAATTGCGTCAGAAATCGCACAGGTGAATAAGGAGATGCGCCGACGCAATCAGAAATACCTGCTGATCGGTCCGGGGCGCTGGGGTTCTGCCGACCGCTGGTTGGGGATTCCGGTTCGTTGGCCGGATATCTCGGGCGTTGGTGCGATTGTAGAAACCACCATAGAGGGTTTAAAGGCCGACCCATCCCAGGGATCCCATTTTTTTCATAACATTACCTCATTGGGAATCAGTTATCTGAACACCTCAGAAGGGGGAAAGGATTTTATCAACTGGGAATGGCTAATGTCATTGCCAGCTGAGGCGGAGACCCCTCATTTAAGACATGTCAGCGTTGAAAAACCGCTGCTCCTTAAAATCGATGGTAAGGAATCTAAGGGCGTCATTATTCCATAGAAGCGGTTTGAAAACTCCATTTAACACTCGATGACTGTGTTCCAATTCGATTCAAAATGCTCGCGTACTATCGTGTACGCTCCACTTTCGAATCGAATTGACGCCTTGTCCTCGAGCGTGATCTGAAGTTTTGAAACCGCTTCCGTTTATACTATTGTTAAGATATTAAAAATGAAAGCTTAAGTGAAAGAAAGGTTCTTTAAAACAATTAGACTAGATGGTTTCCATATTTTAATTTGGAACGCTCAGTTTGGCCAAATCAAAATTGAGCGATTGTCGAGGTTGCCGCAGCTACACGAAAAATGCCGTTTCGCTATAGTTAGACTATGCGGAACGGCATTTGACACAGTAGATGCGGTAAGATCGGCAAGTCCGAAGGATTTCAAATTTTAAAATAAATATCGACAGAATTCCTAAAAAAAAATAATTTCATTTTTAAAATTTGAAACGCTCATTTAGGTTTACTTGATTTCGAAGCTATACTTACCGCTACCGCCGTATACCCTAAGAAAATACGGCGGTTGCACATTTCTGGGGATCTCAAAAGTTCTGGTTGTGCCCGGTCTCAGTTCAGCAGTGTACAGCCCTTTTCGATGGGCAACATTGCCGATCGACAACTTCAGCGGCTCACCATCCGTTGCCGTTGTAAACAAAATGGATTTCCCTTCACGGTCTGAAATCGAGTACCAGTCTTCTTCATCCAGATGGCCCAACTCTCCGGCAATGGACCGCCCTGCTGTGATCTTGACGGCCTCGGTAATCCGATCGCCGGCATCTTTACCCAATCCGGCATCATTTTGTTGTTCAGCACGAATTTCGAATTCGTAAGGGCTGTTGCCATCAAAGGCTTCAAGAAAGTAGATACCCCCGGTGGTGTTATTGGTCATCAAACGAGTCGATGCCGTGGTTCCGGGCAGCACGTCTTCCGATCGCCAGATCTCGATACCATCAACATTGCGAAAGGCAAATTTAATCGGACCGCCTTCGCTATCATTGGTAAGTGACATTGTCATGATGCTGCCGGCCGGCATATCAAATCGATACCAGTCCTTTTCATCATAGCCGCCCATCTCACCGGAAAAAGCACCACCCGGCACAATTTTAAGCGCATCCGCCATCTTGTCTCCCGCATCAGCGCCGGACGCCGCATCATTTTGCGATTCGACATAAATGTCAAACCCGTAGCGTCCGCTGCCGTAATAGGCTTCAAGATAATAGGTCCCGCCGGAAGTGGTGTTCATCATTACGCGTTTAAGCTTGGTTTCACCCGCTGGGACCACGCCGGAATACCATACTTCACTGTGTTCAAAACTTCTCAGTGAAAACTTCATCGCTTCACTGCTCTCACTGGGGCCGAAGGCAAGTTTTAGAATATGGCCCGGCGGGATATCGAATCGATACCAGTCTTCTTCATCAAAACCGCCCATCTCACCGATAAAGGAGCTATTGGTGTCGATGGCGAGCGCCTTGGTGATCCGGTCGCCAGCGTCGGACCCCGATCCGGCATCGTTTTGGCGCTCGATGAAAAGATCAAGCTTGTAAGAGCCGATACCGGAATAAATTACTGCAGTGTAGATCCCTGCTGAAAGATTGTTCATCAGCAAGCGCATCGAGCGGGTTGACCCCGAAGCGGTTTCACCGGAATTCCACAGCTCGTTTCCTTCAAAATCCCGCAGGGCAACTTTGATCAGCTCACTGTCGTCACCGGCGGTAAAATCCAGGTTTAAAATATTGCCGGGATCCAGGGCGAATCGAAAATAATCCTGCCGATCGTCTCCAGAAAGGGTCCCGGTTAAAATGCCGGAGGAAATCTCCATGCCCTGGTTAAAAGAATCATTGGGCTCTGCTTCGGTGATGGTTGTTTTCTCTGACCTTTGAGTCAGCTTCAAACCGGTTTCAGACTGTTGCGCAATAAAGTTACTCATTCGGCTCTGGAACTGATTTGAAATGACTGCCAAATCTTTTAGATTGCGCTCAATGTTGCCCAGTCTTGAATTGACAAGATCATAACGTTCCTGTTGTCTGGCCACCTGCGCTTCGGCAACCTGATGTGAAAGCCGGTCAATGCTTTGCTCGTATTGGCGAAAGTCGTCTTGGCATTTTAAAAACTCATCAAAGACAATCTTATCGTCGTGAAATAAAATACAGCAGGTTTTTAGATCGGCAGTTAATTGTGCCGATTGATCCAAGAGTTGCTGAAACTGTTCGTCATCTAAAAAAGTGCTGCCCCGTTTTTTAATGATATTGATCTTTTCCGCAAGGCTGACCGTAGTTTGATCAAATATGCTTGCGCAGGGGTTGGGTTTGGTCCTTAAACTGGAATACAGCAGGTAACCGGCTGCGATGACCACCACAATGCCAACTGCAGCTAAAAGTCTTTTTTTCATTCTCTTTTCCCGAAAACCATTCGCTAGTCTGGTCTGATATTAACCTGTCGGATTCTGATGCGCTGCAAGTAGTATATCATAGCTTTGAAGTATTTGTCTCAAGAAAAAGATTTGGGACCGAAAGGATCAGTGAGCACTTGGCTGTTGAGCGGCCAGTTTTCGCAAATAAGCCGACAGGCGGCGCAAGTTTTCAGGTGCGCTCAGTTCGTTGAAGGACAAGGTCTTATTTATTGTATCGGTTGATAACGTCAGGCGGCAGATAAAGTCATCGGGTATATTGCGGGAATTGGCGGAAATCTGCTTGGGGTCCAATTCCAAAGCGCGGGCAGCATCTATCAAATCCAGAATTTTTTGGGCCTCCGCCGCAGGCAGGTCATCAATTTCGCATTGATATGCAAAGCGCAGCCCGCCATATCCGCCGGAACATTTATACTCAATATACACAGTAGTCTCCTATTGGGTCCAGTTTAGGCTTGCCGCCACGCCTAATAGTTTGGGCTGCTGGCATATGCCCAAGGTTTCAGTGTTCAGGTGTCGGGTGTCAGCCCCTCTAATCTTGCCTGAAACCTGACACCTGCCTGCCAGGCCGTAGCTTTCCAAGCGAAGGCTGGACACCTGAACTGCCGACGGCGGAACCTTTGAGACTGCCACCTGAAACCCCGTTTTTAAGACCCGAAATGCGAAACCTGTGAGTCCTACGTCAAGTGAGGCAGCCCCACCTCCCTGAATGCCGCTCTGACTTGTTGGGTTGAGCCCACTGGCACCTGTTTTTGCCGGGTTAGGATTCTGGCCGAGTCAACAATAACGTCGACAGCGTCATTAAATTTAGCTGTCGTCCATAGCTTCTGAAGTGCGTGGTACCAGATAAGCGTGGCTTTATCAGTGCCAATTTCCATGGCGACCAGATAGAAGGCGCGATTGGGGATACCGCTGTTAATGTGAACCCCCTGGTTGTCATCATCGCCGGTATAGTAGTCATTCATGTGGGCCGGTTGCGGGTCTTTGCCAAGGAGACGATTATCGTAGGCCGTTCCGGGAGCCTGCATGGAGCGCAGCGATTCCCCGTAAAGGTCCGGCCCCATAATTTCATCGCCCACCAGCCAGTCCGCCTGGCCGGCATCCTGTTTGAAGGCGTGCTGCGTTATGGCACTGCCGAAAACATCTGAAAAATGTTCGTTCAATGCCCCGGACTGACTGAAATACTCCAAATCGGCCGCAAACTGGGTAACGCCATGCGCCAGTTCATGCGCTACTACCTCCAGCGACCGGGTAAAACTGATAAATATTTCACCGTCGCCGTCACCAAAGGTCATTTCATCGCCATCCCAGAAGGCATTCATGTAATCCTGACCGAAATGCACATTGAGGATTAAATCCATACCCTTGTTGTCAATGGAATTGCGCTTGAGCACTTTGCTGAAATAGTCGCGAACTTTGCCGGCAAACGTGTAAACCCTGTCGGCATCTTTGTCACCGCTTGCCGGTTTACCTTCACCCCGGACCAGCTTGACGCGCTGCTCCCATTTGTTCTGGCAGTCGTAAACCTTGCGTTTGGCCTTGGCCCTAGTTTTGGCACTTATAAACGCTTTCATATCGATGCGTTTATCCGCACGCTTTTTGCGGCTGATTTTACTCTGCTGAATACTCAATCTGGCATTGTCCACACCGACCCGTGCCAGATTTTCCAGAACCTGCGGCGGAACAAATGTGCAATTGCATTGATAATGCGCCATAACGGCCTCCTTTCGGGATGGCATGCGAGCTGACTCATTGTCTGCGTCAGCAGTGTTACCATAAGATGCTGCCCCATATTAAAACAAGGCGTTTAATTGTCAATAAATTGCACCCAAAACAAAAACCCCTCGACACGGTATCTAAAACAACTATCAGATAATCGGTGATGAGGGGTTTCCAGGGTAGTGAGAATTTTTTTCTAGATTATCGCCGGTATTACCCGGCAAACGTTTAATAACGTTTTTAGGCCAAACGTGTCAGAATACTGTCATTTAAGCGACAGACGCTGGTTAATGTGCTAAATTTCTATTGCATTTAGAAGCTATCTCAAAAATGCATCTAAGCTCAATGGCTGGGTTATCTAAAAAAAATGGATTATACATTTATTTCTAAAAACACTAAGGTATGCATAAAATAGATTCAGAATGATCGAATACTAGTGTGCATGCTCCACTTTTAAATCGACCTGCGGGAAACCGTTTGGCTTGTCTTCGACATGAGTTCAGGCCGAGTGTAGCTCACGGCCGAAGGGCTCCATTCGGCCCGAGTTCATGGCCGAGGGCAACCGAGTCGTTTTCGCCTTGCTTTGTTGAATACCTTAACCTGCTGAAATTAGATGTGAAATCCCGCATTCATGCGGGGAGCGTAATCTTCTAGTTTTAAGATAGCTTCTATTTTGGTTTTACGATTTATTTTCACCGATATATTCCAGATAATCCAGAGCGTCTTCATCACCCATTTCGGCCGCCTTTCTAAAATCAGCCATGGCCTTTTCCTTATTGCCCCATAGAAGGTAAACTCGTCCTCTGCCGTAATAATACAGGCTGTTTTGCGGCTCCTTCTGAATGGCCATATTAATCTGCGCGATCGCCTTTTGATACTGGCCCAGCTGACCGTATGATACGCCCTGTGAGAAATAGGCCCGGCTAAAATTCGGATCCAGGACGATGGCTTTGTGGAAATACTGAACAGCGGCCGTATTGTTGCCGTATGTAGAAACAAGGGCACCTTTTTCAAACCAGTAATTGGCATCTTTTTTTACTGCAGCCGAAGGCCTTTGGGCTTTCCGGCTCTTGGTTGTGGCTTTTGATTGGGCGATTAAGGAATTCGGTATACTGAAAATGACCGTAGCTGACAAAAAGCAACTGAATATGATTATCGTAACGAATCGGGTTTTCATGAGAAGCTCCTAAAAGTAAGTACAGTAATTCACTGTATTGTATGGTGAATTGGCCCGAAAGTCAAAAAAATTGCCGCTTCAGCCGCATCCTTGATGCTTGATTTTGAGGTAAAAAGGTTTTAGTCTTGATCATCCATTCAAAATCCTTTATTGAAAAGCTTCCCATTCGTCCTTAATCAGGTTTTGGGTGCATGCGTGATACTAAAATCATCGACAGTTTGTATATCTGAAAAAGCAGGAGGCCTTGATGCAAAAATACACCATTCATCCACTGGTTGTGGGCATTAACGAAACCGATCAAGGTGTTATGACCTATTTACGGGATTATGGTAAACGAATATACCTGCCGATATATGTCTTTTATCTAAAGGGCGGTGATCAGAACATTTTAATCGATACCGGCCTGGAACAATTTATGGTGCCCGAAGGTGCTGAAAAGGAGTGCGGATTTAAAATATTGGAATTTGAAGAAGCATTGGCAACCTTAGAGCTAAAACCCGAGGACATTGATATCATCATCCATACCCATTTACATAATGATCACTGTGAAAATGACTATAAATGCACCAATGCAGACGTGTATGTCCAGAAAAAGGAGTATGCTTTTTTAAAGAAACCCCATCCGGTCGATCATCGGTATTATCCGGACATACTCGATGATGTCAACGTAATCGAAGTCGACGGTGACGCTCGTATTGCCGACGGCATCGATGTCATTTTATCACCGGGACATACGGTTGGCGGGCAATCGGTGGCTGTCAATACCAGCGAGGGGCGTGCCGTCATCACCGGTTTTTGCTGCAATGATAAAAATTTTCCGTCAGCCGGACCGGCCATTGCACCTGGTGTCCACATCGATCTGACAGAGGCTTATGATTCTATCCAAAAAATTAAAGAGCTGGCAGATATTATACTACCACTCCATGACCCGACTATCGGAACACGCAAATCTATTCCTTAGTTCAACAGACAGCTTGTAGTTAAACAATTTATGGGTCTGATCGCCTGAGCATTACCATACAAGGTTTCAGGTGTTCCGCCGTAGGCGGATTCAGGTGTCAGCCCTTCTGACCGACCCTGAAACCTGACACCTGACACCCGAAGCCTTATATTGAACCTATGACAGGATATACTGAATGACCAAAGAAAATGATTTAGTATTAATCCACTTTGAAGATAAGCCGCTCACTTTTGCGCGCGTAGAGAGCATATTGCCGGACGCTAAAAAAGACTGGTATCACGTCAAATTACTTCTACTGCAAATTCCGCTGCAGGTGGTCACATGGATCTTGAAAGACGTATACATTAGCGGCACTGAATTTACCATGAACGGCAAAAAAATGCGCCTGGAGAAAGTGGAAAGTCCGGCCGAGACCCAAACATCAGAACCGTCAGAAAAGCAGGAGACCTTAGGCCAGCAAAAAGAAGCCGCACCAAAGGAAAAAGGCGCAAAGGTAATATCGCTCGAAGATCTTAAACGCAAGTAGGAAAGGTTTCAGGTGTTCCGCCGCAGGCGGATTCAGGTGTCAGCCCTTCTGACCGTCCCTGAAACCTGACACCTGACACCTGAACCGCCAACGGCGGAACTATAAAGCCTGAAACCTGCTTGCCAAGCCGTAGCTTTCAAAGCGAAGGCTGGACACCCGACACCTGAAACCCAGGTACCTGGTAACCCGTAACCCGAAACATTGAAGCCTGAGCCTAAAATCGTCATCTCGGCATCCAGACGAACCGATATTCCGGCATTTTATATGCCCTGGTTTATGGAATGCATTGAGCGCGGTTTTTTTGAAGTCGTCAATCCGTTCAATCGACATATCAAAAAAATCCCTGCCACCCCGGCCAATGTGCATACGATCGTTTTCTGGTCCAAAGATTTCGGTCAGTTTTTGAAGCACCAATATGGCCAACAACTGCAGAAGGCCGGTTACCATCTTTTTTTCAACTTTACCGTCAATTCAGCATCCCCTCAGCTTGAGCCGCAGGTCTCCTCCCTGGATGTCCGCCTCGACCAGCTTCAACAACTCGGCGACCAATTCGGTCCTGCGGCAATCAACTGGCGCTTTGACCCCATCTGTTTTTTCAAAAGCGGCAATGACAAGGTTCAGGACAATCTCAGTGATCTGAGACGCATCGCTGTAAAGGCCAAAGAGACCGGAATCAAACGCTGTATCACCAGCTTTATGGACCCTTATTCAAAAATCGAAAAACGCTTAGTAAATCGGCCTGATTTTTCATTTTGGGATGCCCCCTTGAAAACCAAGCGTCAGGTTATCGTCAAAATGGAAAAAATGCTGGCTTCCAAAAATATAAAGCTGATGCTGTGTTGTGAAAAGGATGTTTCGGTGGGGCTCGCGAATGATTCATCCGTCACACAGAGCGCCTGTATCCCAAATGATCTGCTGGTAACACTTTATGGTGGAAATCTCTCATTAAGACGAGATACCGGCCAGCGCACCCAAAAAGGGTGCGGTTGTAAAATATCAGTGGATATCGGTGATTACCGCCAGCATCCTTGCTATCATGATTGTCTATTCTGCTATGCCAACCCCACTTCAAAATAAGTCTGTTGTCCGTAGTCAGTTGTCCGTTGGCCGGTTTAATGCTATAAATTCAAAATTGTTTCACCACGGACAACGAATGACTAACAACTAACTTGTGAATATGCAAATTGGATCGGTAAAACTTGAGAATCAGACGGTGCTGGCGCCCCTGGCCGGCATTACCAACCTGCCGTTTCGACTGATGGCCAAAGAGGCGGGCTGTGCTTTGGTCTGCTCGGAGATGGTCAGCGCCCATGGGCTGGTCAACCAATCATACAGAACCCAGCAACTGCTGGACAGTCAGCCGCAGGAAAAGCCGCTGTCAGTTCAGATATTCGGCTCTCAACCGGATGTGATGGCTGAAGCAGCCCGTTTAGTGGAAGCATCGGGCGCAGATATTATTGACATCAATTTTGGATGTGCGGTCAGGAAAATAATCAAAACCGGTTCGGGCGTTGCCTTGATGCAGGCGCCCGATACGGCAGCAGCTGTCATCCGTAGCGTGCGCAACGCCGTATCCATACCGCTTACGGTTAAATTGAGAAGTGGTTGGGATGCCACCGGTAATCAGGCATTTGAAATTGCTAAAATTGCGGAATCCTG
This sequence comes from Desulfobacterales bacterium, assembly GCA_030066985.1. Lineage (NCBI taxonomy): Bacteria > Pseudomonadati > Thermodesulfobacteriota > Desulfobacteria > Desulfobacterales > Desulfobacterales bacterium. Next base: position 16,531 of record JASJAN010000072.1, on the reverse strand, counting down.
CGGTGTGGATGCGATTGCCATTCATCCTCGCACCGCCACCCAGGGATTTAGCGGTCATGCAGACTGGACCATCATTAAGGAATTAAAAAAGCGGGTTGACGTGCCTGTAATCGGCAACGGTGACATCTGCAGTGCCAGTGATGCTATGGCAATGATGGCGCAAACCGGATGTGACGCAATCATGATCGGCAGGATGGCCATCGGCAACCCCTGGATATTTGCCAACGTTCGGGCCCGATTGCGCGGAGAGACCGAACCGACTGTCAATCTGGACCAGCGGTTTGACATTATGAGACACTACCTGAAAGCGTCCGTTACATATTTTGGAGAGGAAATCGCTTGCCGGATGATGCGCAGTCGTCTGTGCTGGTTTGCCAAAGGCCTTCGAAACAGCAGCCAGTTTCGCAAATCAATCAATCACATTTCAACCCAGGCAGAAGCCCTGCAACGCATCAAAGCCTATCAGGTTTCATTACTATCGAGCTAATCGCTCTCTATCGATTCTTTCCTAAAAATCTCTCGTGTAACCATATTTACCGGTTGAGCCGGTTGGCCGGTTTCCCGTTAGCCGGTAAAAGAAAGTGATTCTTTCTGACTTGGAATCTTCGGGCGCAACGGGCCAACGGGCAAACCGGCTCAACCGAGTGAATTACTTCACTCTCACGGAACTGCCCGGCTTAATCCCCCTGTTGGTGATGATTGCCGCCCTGGCTTGGTTGGATTCGACTTCGGTGATTTTGACTTCACCAATTTTTTGGCCGCGGACAAAATACCGCTGGCCGGACAACCCTTTTAAAACGCGACTGGTATCAAAAACATCGAATTCATCCCCTGTGGCCAAACCCGCGGTGGTGCCTGAAGAAATGATTAGGGTTTCATCTTCAACTGCGGTAACAAATCCGCTCCAAGGCTGGTCCTCGATTGCCCAGCAGACAGCTTCTCCAATTTCGGCCAGAAGATCTGTCAAAGTTTCATTTAAATCGGGCAACATCATTTTGCCCACAGAACGCATCAATTCATAGTCCAGCTCTTCAATTTCAACTTTACGGCTATAACTTTCATCCAGGATTTTGCTGCCGCTTTCGGTATCATAGACCTCGATACTGACCAATATCTGAATCAGATGACGGGTATCTTTCCAGATCATGCCTTGCAGTTCATCCAGTATACCGATATCGTCCAGGCTCCCGGTGATGACCGCATTTATTCCCATCTGCCTGCCGATTAGCGCCAGGGCAAAGTTATCAACCTCACCGTTTTCCATCAATGGCAGCTGCTGAAATCCTTCAATCTTATCGCCTGCTTCCGGACGCAGTACGCTAACATCATCGCATTCGTTGTTCAGATATTCCGGAATGCCCTTGCGAAATAACTGGGCGAAATCCTTGCCCCGATACAGGGACTTATTTTCAAAACCAATAACGGCGGCCAAACGCTGAAGATCGTCGTCTGAAAATCGAATATTGCGCGTAAGCTTCTGGGTTGTCTTGGTGACGGTTTTTGTGGTTTTATCCACGGTTTCCCGATAAGAACACCCCATGTACACCAGGCTGAGAATGCCAATCAAAACCATTACCAATGGTAAAGACAGCAGAGTGCGTTTTGATGTTGCTGCGTCAATCATCATGGTTATCATGCCGCCGGAGATTTTTTTGGGTATCTGCATCGTCAAAACAACGCCAAGTGTGATGACAAAATCGGTTGATCTTAACGATGGTATTAAATAAATAATAATTTTTACGTTGTCAAATCAACGATATTCATTGATAGCTATTGTAGGCTCAACACAATGCCGCCACCCACAGCAGCAGAGACAACTAATTATTTTCATTCATTATATTTAGTTAGTATATTGTCGTACCTTTCTAACAAGATTGTGATGCTGTTATTTAATATTAGTTTATTTCGCATTAATTTTCATATCTGGTTTTGAACGGGTCGGAGGTTTCCATATGCAAGGCACTTAAGGGCGTGGCTATAGTCACGCTATGCCTCGCCCTTAATAACGCAGCAAATGGAAGCCTCCGGCTCGCCCGAAGGGTGAAAATTAATGCGATGAAATGATTTTCATCCGTTAACTTTAGCTGGTATCTTGTCGCACCGTTCCAACAAGATTGTGATGCTGTTATTTAATATTAGTTTATTTCGCATTAATTTTCATTCAAAGAAGGAGAGCGTATATGGCCTCATTAGACGAACAAATATTAAGAGCCACCAAGGAAATTGTTGTCAAATTCATAGAAGGGGGACGCATATCACCGGCCGGTTTTACGGATTCATTTAAAAACATCTACGGTACGGTGTATGATACGGTCAAAGGCCAGGCAGTGCCTTCATCAAGTGAAGAAAAAGGGTAGTTTCTGTCAATTAAAACCAATTAGTGGGCTTCAGCCCAGTTGTCGCCCAGCGCCAAGTTCACTTTGAGGGGCACTTTGAGCTCCCAGACACTTTCCATTATTTCTTTGACCAGAGTTGACAGTTCGTCCAGTTCTTGCGGTGGGACCTCGAAAATGAGCTCATCGTGAACGCTGAGCAGCATAGCGGATTTAAGGTTTTTATCTTTGATGGTACTGGCCACTTTGATCATTGCCAGCTTAATGAGGTCGGCAGCGGTCCCTTGTATCGGTGTATTAATCGCTGTTCTTTCAGCAGCCTGCCGTACGACATGGTTGCGACTGCCAATATCCGGCAGCAGACGAATACGTCCCAAAAGCGTGCTGGTGCGTTTGGACTGATGGGCCTCTGCAAGCGTTTTGTCGATGAATTCCTTCACACCGGTGTAGCGGGCAAAATAATGATCGATATAGGTTTGCGCCATCTTTTGTCCGATATCAAGCTGTTTAGAAAGCCCAAAGGCACTCATTCCATATATAATACCGAAATTAATGGCCTTAGCCTGCCGCCTGAGCTCGGTTGTCACATCTGAAGCAGGCACTTGAAAAACCTCGCTGGCGGTACGTGCGTGAATATCCTCGTTTTCCAAAAACGCTTTAATCAAAATGGGGTCATCGGAATAATGTGCCAAGATGCGCAATTCCACCTGGGAATAATCCGCTGATACCAGTTTCCAGCCTTTGCGGGGCACAAAAGCCCTGCGGATCTCCATGCCCTCCGCGCTGCGAATGGGTATATTTTGCAAATTTGGGTCAGAGCTGCTTAAGCGGCCAGTAGCCGTTACGGTTTGATTAAAGGATGTATGAATACGGCCGGTCTCGGGATTAACCAGATCAGCCAGGGCGTCAGCATAAGTTGATTTAAGTTTGGACAGTGTGCGATGCTTTAATATGAGGGCTGGCATTTCATGTTCTTCAGCCAGGCGAGTTAATACATCCACATCGGTCGAATAACCAGTTTTCTTTTTGGTTTTTTTCAATACCGGCAATTGCAGTTTGTTGAACAAAATGTTGCCCAACTGCTTGGAGGATTTGATGTTAAATTCTTCTCCGGCAAGACCGTAAATACTGGCCTCCAGCCCTTCAAGTTGATGTGCAAAGGATTTAGACAGTTCATGTAGGCGGTCGATATCGACACAGGTGCCGATCATTTCCATATCCATCAGGACTGGCACTAAGGGCATCTCGACGGTTTCCATCAGTTGTTGCAGATCAATCGCCTGCAATTGAGACATCAAAGCATCCTTGGCCATCAGGGTGATGTCGGCATCCTCGCAGGCGTACGGCACTGCTTTTTCCAATAGCACCTGATTAAAGGATAAAGCGTTTTTGCCTTTGCCGGCGACGTCCTGATAGGGAATGGTTTTATGGCCTAAAAAATCCAGAGCGATCTGGTCCAGATTGTGAGCGCGTTTGGATGGATTTAGCAGGTAAGATGCGACCATGGTGTCAAAAACGACACCATCGAGCTTGACGCCATGGCGGGTCAGAACAATCCAATCATACTTTATATTTTGGCCGACTTTTTTAATACTCGGATCAGACAATACAGGTCCGAGCTGTTTTAACACGTCAGATAGCGGTAATTGCTGCGGTGCGCCAAGATAATCATGACCACAGGGAATATAAAACGCTTCGTTGGGCTGCAGGGCAAATGACAGCCCCACCAGCCGCGCTTGCATTGGGATTTGAGAAGTCGTTTCAGTGTCCAGGGCAAATATGCGGGCCGATGTCAGACGAGATATCAGCCGATCAAGCGCTGCTTGGGTTAAAATCGGCTGGTAATTTTTGTCGCTTAAGTCGGCCTTCTGAGAAAGGGCGTGCTGTAGTTGCCGAAACTCGAGGGTCTGAAACAGGGCTGAAAGTGTATCGGTGTCCGCCGGGCCGATTTTAAAATCCGCCAGATCAGTGGAAATAGGAGCGTCGATGTCAATCGTGACCAGATCCCGGCTTAAAAAAGCTTGATCCCGAAAACGAATCAGGTTTTCGCGTTGCTTCTTAGCGGTGATGGTGTCAACCTTTTCGTATAATTTGAGTATACTCTGGTGGTTTTGGATTAGATTCAGTGCTGTTTTCTGGCCAATTCCCGGAACCCCGGGAACGTTGTCGGATGTATCACCGGCCAGTCCCAAGACATCAATCATCTGCTGCGGTTCGACGCCATAGGCTTTCTTGACAAAGGCGGTATCGATGGTGGTTTCCTTCATAGGATCCCAGATCAGGGTGTGCTCGGTCACAAGCTGAATAAAATCCTTGTCACCGGTCACAATAACGACCGAAAAACCTTTCTTTTCAGCAATCCGGGCAACCGTTCCGATCAGGTCATCGGCTTCAAAACCCTGCATCTCTATAATCGGAAATTGCAAAGCCGCTGTAACTTCTTTGATATACGGAATTTGAACGGCCATATCGTCGGGCATGGGTGGACGATTGGCTTTGTATTCTGTGTACATTTCATGCCGAAAAGTAGGGCCCTTGGCATCGAAGAACATACCGGCATACTGCGGTTGGCGATCTTCGATAAGCTTTAACATCATTCGCGCAAATCCAAAGGTGGCATTTGTCGGCAGTCCCTTTGAATTGGATAATCCCCGGATGGCATGGTAGGCGCGATGGATGTATGCGGTACCGTCGATTAAATATATCGTTTTTTCTTCTTTCATAGATTTCTCAATACCATTGATTGCCAAGTGCGGTTAAACCATCGATTTTGAACCCGTTTGTCACGGTCAGATACAGATGTCACATTTTAGCAAATTTGACATATATTCTGGATTGAATTACTTTTTTGGCACCCTTTGCATGTCCGCTGAATATATTCCGGTTCAGGCAGATATTACGCCACCGGAACCGGGCATGGGTCTCTATAACACTTAAGATTTAAAACAACAATCATGAAAGTGCCGGCTACAAATTCCGGATATCGCCAGCGGCGCCGACGTCTCAAATCCTACGATTGCGATTGCTGTAAGTCGACATTTCGATTTTGCTGGACGTGCCGTTGCGGCTTCAGTATTTGCCAGGACTGCATGCAAGAAAACATGTGGGGAATGTCCTGCAATGGTATTACCTGGACATGCCCGGATTGTGGTGGACAAAATGGCTTTGGCAACCAGTAATAGCGGATAGCCGGTTAGCCCGTTGCTGACTAACGGTCCATATGAAAAGGGATTAGCCTGCTGAAAGCCGATCAACCATAATTTAAAACATGCTTCTTTCTTAACGGGCCCAACGGGCTCAACCGGCAAACTGGCCAACCCGATGGAGAAATAGCCATGACAGACAAGATCATTTCGATTGAAGAACAGGATGGTCCCTTTCAGATGACATTCCAACGCGTCATGCGGATGGTGCCGGATCGTGACAAACAGGACAAAAAATTACAGCGGCTCATTGCGTTTCGCCTTAAAATTGACGGTGAAGCAGCTATCAGTGAGTATCTGATAAAAAAAATCAAAGAGGCCATCAAGTGTTCTTTCCACGGCAGCCTTTATGACTACCTTAAAGATGATCTGCTCGAAAAAACATGTATCGGCGATGATGCTGACGAGCCTCCTCCCGGTGCTGCTTAAGAAAACAGTTGCTATGACCGCCACAAACATATAAAAGCCAAAGTTCGGACTGATGCGAAATTCAGTCCGTTAAATTCTCAGATGGAATGTTAAACCGCATGCATTATGAAGGCAACATAATACGACCGCCCAGCGAGGCCAACAGCATTCTGCTGCAGGTGACCGTCGGCTGTTCACGCAATAAATGTACCTTTTGCGGAACCTACAAAGGCGAACGTTTTCGGATAAAGCCCGATGCCATCATTATGGAAGACATTGCCTTTGCAGCGCAACACTGCCGTCGGCAGCGCCGGGTATTCTTATGCGATGGCGATGCGCTCATCATTCCCCAAAAAAGGCTGCTAAAAATTCTAAAAGAAATTGAAAAACAGCTGCCCTGGGTAACACGGGTCGGATTGTATGCCAATGCCAAGGCCTTGAAAATGAAAACGATCGATGAGCTCAAGGCGCTCAAAGCGCATGGGGTGGGAATCGTGTATATGGGTTTGGAAACCGGCGACGACATCACACTAAAGAACATAAACAAAGGGGCCACCGCCGAACAGATGATTGCCATGGGTCGCAAAGCCAAAGAAGCCGGCTTCAAGCTTTCGGTTACCGTTCTTTTGGGGATCGCTGGCCCAGAGCGTTCTCAGGTCCATGCAAAGGAAACCGGGCGCGTCCTTTCCGAAATGGACCCTGACTACATTGGCGCCCTGAGCCTGATGCTCATACCGGATACCGCCCTTCATCAGGCGTATGTCTCCGGAAAATTTCGCCTGATTGAACCGCAGGAAATGCTGGCGGAGCTGAGAACCATGATCGCCAGCACCCACTTGACCCGGGGGCTTTTCCATGCCAATCACGCTTCAAATTATCTGCCGATCAGAGCCCGGTTTCCAAAGGACAAGGAGACCACATTGGAGTTGATTGACGAGGCCTTGAAAGGCAAAGTCCCGTTGAAACCGGAATATCTAAGGGCATTATAGATATAACTGGTGTCAGGTGTCAGGGCAATTTAGGACACATCATAACCGCAAATTTATTCAGTGATGATTAAATATAAAAGGCACCAAGACCAATTCTGAAATTCAGAATCTGACACCTGACACCTGAAAACTTTTTCATCTATGAGGAACCCGATGGATTTCAAAATACTGCTGACAACCTTTGGTTTGATCTTTCTGGCTGAATTGGGTGACAAAACCCAACTGGCAACATTTTGCTTTTCAGCTGATTGTAACTCGCGAATCTCTGTATTCTTAGGTTCCGCTGGCGCCCTGGTGCTCAGTTCATTGATCGCCGTAGTTTTCGGTGCCGGGATCAGCCGGGTCGTTCCCACAAACTATATCAGAATCGGAGCCGGAATTTTCTTTGTTATAGTGGGACTGTTAACATTGTACTCTTCGATGCGCACCACAAACGCCCTCTAACACAAAGCGCCGGCAAATGAACGATATCCGCCATGCCCAACTCAACAGCACTAGGCCCGCTGAGCGCAGAGATGCGCCAACGGGTTCCTGGCCTATTTCGCGCTCTGGACGCTGGACAGGCACGGGCTTAATGCTGGCTTCCGCTTTTTTATTCTCCGTTGTGGATGGTCTCATCAAGCTTTCCGGACCTGGATTCCGGGTCTGGGACATTGCCTTTTACCGATTCGGTTTGGGGCTGGTTATTTTAATGGGCATAATGGGATGGAAACAAAATCCCTTCAAAACCAGCAACCTCAAACTCATGATCATTCGGGGCTTGACCGGCACCACCGCCTTTTTGTTGCTTGTCATCGCCATCCGGCACATTCCAATATCGACAGCCATGGTTTTGTTTTTTACATTTCCAGCCTTTGCAGCCCTTTTTTCATTTCTTTTGTTTGGTGAAAAAATCTCATTTGGCCAAATCGGCTGCGTATTGGGCGCGCTGATCGGTGCCGCGATCTTATTTGATTATCAACTGTCAGACAGCCTATGGGGCCAGGCGGCCGGTCTGACATCCGGCATGTTTGCCGGTGTGACCGTCTGTTTAATCAAAAAATTAAGAGAAACAAACGGGTCAACCGTCATTTATTTGTATTTTTGCCTGATCGGTGCTGTGATCACCTTTCCGGCGTTTATCAGCGATCCACACCTGCCGACATCCGCCATCGAATGGCTGATGATCGGCGGCATCGTTTTTAGCGCCCTTGCCGCCCAGCTTCTGATGAATCAGGGTTTTCAATATTGCAAAAGCTGGGAAGGCGGTCTAATTTTGACCAGTGAAGTGATCTTTACGTCCCTGTTGGGCATTATATTGCTAGGTGAAATTTTCAGTTGGCGCTTTGGATGCGGTGGTTTTCTGATTGTCTTCAGTGCTGTTTTCAGCAATTTTGCCAAAGATCGCACCGTCTCTGTTTACGCCGGAAATTCATCACAGCGGCTGTCTCATCCGTAAGCCGTTAGGGACAGTTGTCATTTGGTTGATAGTTGTTTACAGCATTCAGAGTCATCTGTTAAAAGCCTGCGACGGGAATGGCAAACAGCTATGACGTTTCTGTCAAAGGCAATTTCACGCAAGCCATCTTAAACAGACTGAGGCGAATATGAAACGCACGTTTTTGATGCTATTGTTGGTCCTAATGGGCGGGGCGGTCATCTGCAGCGCTCAGGAGCCGCAGATGCAGCAACCTTCCGATTGGCCCTCACTAATAGCAAACATCAAACTAGATCAAGCACTTAATTTTTGCGGTGAGCCCGTGGCGCTGGACCTTCAAGAAGTGCGCGAGCGTTTAGAAAAAGAACTGCTGTTAACCATCTGGGATCGACCCCAAGTGGTGCTGTGGATTAAGCGCTCCACCCGTTATTTGCCAATTATTGAAGAAATGCTAGCTGAAAACAACATGCCCGATGACTTGAAATATATGGCCATTATTGAAAGTGCACTGCGCCCACATGCCGGCTCGCGCAAAGGCGCCATTGGCTACTGGCAATTTTTAAAATCCACCGGTCTTAAATATGGACTTAGAATAAATGCTGATATCGATGAGCGCAGGAATATATTCGCCTCAACTCAGGCGGCCATAAACTACCTTAAAGAGCTGTATGCGATGCTGGGGTCCTGGACGCTTGCGGCTGCTGCTTACAATATGGGGGAAATCGGCCTACAAAGCGAGATGGTATCGCAAAAATCGGAGGATTATTACCAGCTCTATCTGCCGCTTGAAACCCAGCGGTATGTTTTCAGAATTATTGCTGCAAAATTAATTTTAACGAATCCGGAGCGATTTGGCTTCCAATTCAGCGATGATGACCTTTATCCACCACTGGCGTTTGATCGAATTCAGATTGAATGCTTTCAGGATACGCCGATCCTAATTGTCGCCCAGGCTGCCAAAACCTATTTTAAGGCCATTAAAGACCTGAACCCGGAGATCCGCGGCCACTTTCTGACGGCCGGTACACATTCGCTGTTAATCCCAAAAGGGAGTGCCGACGGATTTGAGACGCGCTTTAAACAGATGGTGCAACAATGGCAGGCCAAGAATCAAGAGCGCGTGTATGTGGTTCGCACAGGCGACAACCTGACCAGTATTGCCGAGCGTTTCAATGTGCCGCTGCCGGCGCTGCTCATCTGGAACCGCCTGGATGGCAAAAAGCCCATACACCCGGGTGACCGGCTGGTCATATACCCCAATGAAACCAAAACCTCATTGGAAGATCCCAACTCGCGGGACCAGTAGTCTGACCGTTGGCCGGTTCGCTTACCGCTGCGGTAGCTGAAAATGGCGTTTCTCCGGATCGGTTTGCTGTTGGTAGAAGATGACGATATGGCCGATCATGCCAACCAGCTGGCAATCCGCTTCAGCCGCAAGTGCTTCGGCTGTTGCTATTTTCTGCTGTTTTTCTTTAAAATCAACGAACTTGACCTTGATCAGCTCATGGGTTGCAAGGGCCTCACGAATCGATTCGATCAGGTTGGCAGTTAGACCCTTCTGACCGATAAACACCACAGGCTTTAATCCGTGGGCAAGTCCTTTAAGAAACTTTTTCTGATATCCCTTCAAGGGTTCCATAAATGCTCCTGATCAAAACACTTCTTTTGTCATTTGAAAAATATCATCATTCGTGAGATAACCCTGTCAAATATCGGAGCAATGATATTTCCACTTTCCAATATTTCAGTCTAAGGAGAGCCAGGCATGACAGAAACCAAACATCCCCAGGAAGCCATAAAATTTGAAATCCAGGCCTATCGACGCCCAAAAGATCGAAAAGTCTTGCGCAAAACCCACGTCGCGTTTTCTGGGTCTCCTCAGCGGCATCCCTACGATGGGCATAAAATCATCTTAATTGCCGACCCCTACAGTTCTCATAACGTGTTTTACGAATTTTATAAAGATGATATTGATTACGTGGAAGAGTTGCCGAGTATCGTCAATATGGATGGGGAGACCATTACCATGGTGCGGGCCTGGATTAAGAAAATGAGCATTGGCATGCGATGTTCGCCGTTTATTGTCGAGGATATGTCTTCAGGATCGAGGGACCGCAGGGCATAAGGTGTTTAAACCAATTTGTTGCAAAATGTTGTGCTGAAATTTTGTGCGCTTCTGTTCGGGTATGTCAGACCCTAAAATGGAAGCTTATTTTACTCAACTTTAATGACGACCAGAGTGGCATCATCATCAATTTTTAGCGGGTGACAAAATCGATTCAGAGATTCAAATACGCCATCGATAATTTGTTTAGCAGCTTGATCGGCTGTGTCCTTAATCACCTGCAACAATCGTTGGGTGCCGTACATTTCACCATTATCATTGATCGCCTCTTTGATGCCATCGGTTCCGATTAAAATTATCTGGCCGGAACGGATCGGTTTCTGATACTCTTTATAAACCGCATCATCCATGACCCCTAGTGGCAAGCCCTCGCCGGAGAGTAACTCCGGTTGATCAGCTGTAGCAGGAGACCATAAAATCGCCGGTTCATGCCCGGCCTTGACCCAGCGAATCATTTTTTCCTTGGCGTCGAGCTCGCAGTAAAACATGGTCATAAAAAGATGCAGCTGTTCGACATCCTGCACCAGCCGCTTATTAACATCGGATATAATCGCAGCACAGGTGCTGGGGGAAGTTTGGATGCGCTCTCTGAGAAAAGCACGCGCGGTGGTCATCAGCAGCGCAGAAGGGATACCGTGATCAGTGACATCACCAACGACAATGCCGATCTTATCTTGACCGTTTTCCGGGGGATATATAAAATCATAATAGTCCCCTCCGGTTTCATCACACCAAATACTGCGGCCGGCAATGTCAAACCCCTCAAAATCGGGATCTGATTTCGGCAACAGTTCGTGTTGAACCTGACTGGCCTTTTCCAGAGACGATTTAAAATTATTCAGCTGTTGCTGGTGGGATACGACTTTGTGATATTTCTGGATTGCGCTTTGTATCGCCTGGCTCAGAATATCGGCTGGACACGGCTTGTTATGAAACTGAAAGATATTGCCCTCGTTGACAGCTCGAATGGCAGTCGGCATGTCCGCAGTGCCGGTCAGCATCATGCGGACAGTGTCCGGGCTGGTCTTTTTGACATACGATAAAAATTCGATACCATTCATTCCCGGCATCATGAAATCAGATACAATTACCGCATACGGCCCATTTTCCTGCACCTGCTTCAGGGCTTCTTCACCACTGAGGGCAGTGTCGATACGAAATTGGCTGCGCAACTGACGCTTAAGCCCGGCCAGAACCATGGCATCATCATCGACCAGTAAAACTTTATCTTTCATTACCATTTCCTCTCTGCGAGATCCTTACACACGAGTCGCCAGTCATCAATTCGGTGACCAACCCCCAGATTATCAAGATACCCGCGATCCAGTTGTTTCAATTCACCAGAGCTGTTTTCATCCTTTTTTAGACGGTCATACGCATCACCAAAATGAACGGCGGTCAGAAGCCCGGTTGAATCGGCCAGGCTTCTGTCAGGGCAATGATGAAACGCTATTGCTTCAATTACCGGGTAATCCAGCCCCCACAACCCCATTAAATAAGCACCGATTTCTGCATGGCTGGTCCCAAACATATCAATTTCGAGTTCCCACAGATGTCGTTTTTTTTGCTGCGCTTCAGCCAAAATCTGTTGATACGGTTTTTGGAAGTTGGTCACCAGGATCAGTTTGCCCAAATCGTGGAACATACCGGCCATCAGCGAATTGTTTATCAGATATTGATCCAGCCGTTCCTCTTTTGAGACGCTTTGCGCAAACATGCTGACCGACATGCTGTGATTGAAAAGCTCGTCAAAATTAAACCACGCATATTTTTTCTGATTGAATTCGGAAAAGATTTTAACGGAAAGCACAAGGGCTTTGATGGTTTCGGTCCCCAGAAGCATTACCGCTTCTTTGGGGTTGCTAATTTTTCGCACAAGACCGAAAAAGGCGGAGTTGACAACCTGTAATATTTTGGCCGTCATGGCCAGATCGGCGGCAATAATATCGCCAATTTTTTGAACAGACGGATCTGAAGATTGCAGCTCATTGATCACTTCGGTATAAATGGCCGGCAGGCTGGGAAGCGTCTCAGTTTGTGAAACAATGCGTTTGATGGTTTTATCTTCCAGTAGATTCCGCAATCCAAACAGTTTGTTTAAGGTGTGCTTTAGTATATCTGCATCACAGGGCTTGGAAAGACTTTGATGCGCCAGCTGTACGGATTTAAATGTCGTTTCCTGCTCCACCTGACCGGAAAGAATGATGCGCACCACCTCTGGATGATGACGCTTGACTTCGGCAAGGAGCTCGCCCCCATCCATCTCCGGCATTCGCAAATCAGAGACAATCACGTCAAACGGCTCGAGGCTTAGAATGTCCAACGCCTCTTTGCTACTGGACGTAAAACGCATATCCCATTCAGCACGCATTTTTCTGAGCGACCGCTGAAGGCCTTTTAAAACCATGGGCTCATCGTCAACAAACAATATGCGTCTTTTGGTTTGATCAGTCATTTACAAATTTAGGGTGTCTATGGGCAACCGGATCACAAAGGTGGTGCCTTGATTTTCTTTGGTTTCTATGTCAATTGTGCCGCCATGTTTGTCAACGATCACAGAATGGGCAATCGCCAACCCCTGTCCGGTTCCGCGGCCCGGTTCCTTGGTCGTAAAGAACAGATCAAATATGCGGTGCCGGATATGCTCCGGAATACCGACGCCGGAGTCACTGATCCGAATTTCAGCATGCTTGTCGGTTTGGCGGCTGCTGATGTTTATGGTTCCCTTTTCAGCCGATGAGTCCGCCTTTGCGTCGGCAATCGCATGGGCGGCATTCACAATCAAATTCAAAATCACCTGGTTAAACTCCGCCCGATGACAGGGCACTGTCGGTAAAGCACTATCGAAGTCCGTCTTTAATTCAGCCACATATTTCCATTCATTACGGGTAATGATGATGGTTTTTTCAATTTCTTTATTAATATCAACGGGTTCCTTTTCCTCTCCCCCCGGATGGGCAAAAATCTTCATGGCCTGTACAATATGGGTGATGCGATCAACGCCTTTGAGCGTCTGCTCGATAGCCAGGGGGACCTCCTCTTCGAGATAGTCAATATCCAGCTCTTCAATGCGTTTTTCGATGTCTTGAATCTGCTCGGCCTGCAACGGGCCAGATTTAGCCGTATCGAGGGATTCTTTATACAAATTGCAGGCTTCGATCAGGTCGCTGAAAGCATCCTGCAGAAACCGGGTGTTGTCACCGACGAATTGGGCCGGCGTATTGATTTCATGGGCAATCCCGGCGGCCAGTTGCCCGATGGCCTCCATTTTCTGAGACTGATGCAGTTGCGCTTCAAATTTGATGCGATCGGTGATATCAGCTCCGATGATCGTCAAACCTGAAATGTTCTGATCATCGCCCTTAAAAGGCGTAATCGAAAGCCCCAGGTATCGATCCTCACCATCAGAGTTGCGAAAGTGAATGTTATCCACCCGGACGTTGCAACCATCGTTGAGACTTTTAGAAATACCGTCTGATATTTTGTCCCAATCCCAATCGATGCCGCAGCAGTCCAGTTCGATTCCCATCACATCGGTGGCGGATATGTTGAATACCTTGGCAGCGACGGCATTCCAATGAATTATTTCTTTATCGCAGCTTATACCGATCAAAATTGTCGGTAAAGAAGAGATCAGGTGCTCAATTTCACGGTGTGCCAGCTTAACCGATCGCTTGGCTTTTTTGCGCTTTTTAATCTGGCGTTTGAGTTCCGCGCTGGATTTGACTAGCTCGGCCGTCCGATCCTGCAGCAGTTTCTCAGCGCGATTTTGGTCCGTTAAGTCCATCATAACGCTGATGATACCGGCAATCTTTCCAGTATGGTCGGTAAATGTCGATCGGCTCATCAAAAAATCGCGCTGAATACCGTCAGCACATCTAATAGCCGCCTCGTAGCTTTGGATACCGGGCTGGCTGAGCAGTTTTTTATCGTTATGCAAACAGAAATCCGTCAGCGCTGCCGGAATAATGTTGGGAAGATCAAAAACCGATTGTCCGACAATGTTTTCGCAGCAGGTACCGAGCACTTTTTCAGCAAAAGCGGTGTTGCAATCCATGAACACACCATCTTTATTTCGAAAAAATGCCGGGTTGGGAATCGTATTGATCAGCGTGGACAGTATCTGTTCAGAAGGATTCTGTGACGTCGTATTTTTGGCAATTTGGTCCATTTTTAGTTTATAGACACATGATTTTATGTAACTTTTTTAACATATGGCTTTTGATATGCTTATAAGACGGCAGTTGCGCATCGAATAGAGTTTGCTGCCCAACACATACTAGTCTGAACAATAGAGAAAACAGCGGTCCAAGACACTTGTTTTATCGGCTCAAATGGCCAAAATCTTTACCTGTTTTTAACGCTTGGGATATTGTGCAAGATGTCACACTTGATGGCATGTTAGAAATGGAAAGCAAGGTCTCGAAATGAGACCGGCAATTAAAATATTTATAATAATTCCAAAATGATAAAAAGAATATTGTCTGAGACTCTAAAACTTGAATAAGCCCTTAGGGCCATTCAAGGCCTTTAGTGGGGGTTATGGTTTTGCAGGAAATGAAGGGGGCGTATTTTAATTTCGAATACCCGTGATCGAAATACGTCGCCCCCTGAGATATGAGAGAAATGGTCACATACTCATTTGGCCGGATGGCTCAAATAGACCCTTCAGATTTGAGTATCCAAATCTGTCATAGACAGGGCACAACTCACCCATACTAATGAAGGTCAATTGCTGCCCGTTATACCCGTCCAGCTTTTTGCAGCATTAAATTGGCGAATTGTTTGCCATCTTCAAGGTCCGCTTCATCTGGGTGCCCTTCGGCGCTCTGGGCCTCCAATGCCCAGAATCTATATTCGGCCTTATTCATAAGGGCCTCCAGAAGACTGGCTTTGACCTCACCCCGGCACCCGAAGGTACCGATAACCGTTGCTTGAGCCGCCAGAGTAATCGCATAATGGAATGCTGAAACAGCCAGCGGGCCGCCCCGCAGCGAGCCATGGGTGCCAAATAAAGCCAGCATTTTGCCATCTGGGATACGTTTTAACGCTTTTTCCACTTTTGGGGGCACACTGCTAGTTTGAACTGGAAACCCCACGAAAATAATGTCATACGCTGCGAAATTTGTGGTATCGTCGATTTGCACGATGTCATTATCGGTTGTCTCCAGACCTTTGTAAATTGCCTTGGCCAGTATCTCCGTATTTCCGCTTTCAGAGTAGTATGCAACAAGTGTTTTCACAGCTCCCTCCTTTAAAATTTTTTCGTTTTTCCTACACGATATGCCTAAAGTTTGCAAATATTTTGATTTGATTTTGTGACCTTCTGCATACGATTTTTTTAAACCGAGCGCAAAAAGGGGTACCATCCATTGATAGGTTCCCTTTTACTGTTGATTCGCTCCCCAGTCCGCCGAAGGCGGAAACCGCGGACCCGGTGGTTAATCCGCCGCAGGCGGACTCTGCCTACTGTGCGACTGTTTTAATATGTTCACTTTTATCCATTCACGGCCCTGACCGCTTTTCAAGAACGTTTCTCTTTTCATAGCATCACTGCGAGTGGCGTACGCTTCTGAATATATCAGTTTCCATGGGCCTTTTTGCTTGTAGGTATATCTCATTGACCCTGCTTCATGACTATTGTGACGTTTTAGGCGACTCTGCAAATCTGACGTATGACCCTTGTACAGCTTGCCGGTTATCTCGTCCTGTAAAATGTATACCCAGAATGGCATCTTATGCTGTCCAAATACAAAGGCCCAATCCAAAGGATTGGGCCTTTAAAAAGTGGCTCCCCAGCACGGACTCGAACCGCGGACCCGGTGGTTAACAGCCACCTGCTCTGCCTACTGAGCTACTGGGGATCATATGGTTATTCAAAAAGTTTGTTGGTAGTTTCAACTATTCCCACAACCCGGTGGTTAATCCGCCGCAGGCGGACTCTGCCTACTGAGCTACTGGGGATCATATGGTTATTCAAAAAGTTTGTTGGTAGTTTCAACTATTCCCACAACCCGGTGGTTAATCCGCCGCAGGCGGACTCTGCCTACTGAGCT